>JAICEJ010000448.1 GCA_025924215.1 Candidatus Binatia bacterium | reverse complement strand
TTCGAACATCCGATGCATCTCGGCCGTTTTGCTGAGCATGCCGCCAAACTCAGAGCCGTTCTTAAGACCCCGACGCAGATGGCGAATCTCCATGTAGACCCGGGTCTTCTCCAGGGCTACACGCGTCGATTCCTGTACCGTACCCAGATCGAACGGCTTGACCACAAAATCCGCAGCGCCATGCTTCAGCACGTTCACCGCGGTATCGATGTCTTTAAACCCGGTGATCGCAATCACCGGCACATCGGGAAAGTTCTCTTGCATGTTGGCGATCAGGTCAATGCCGCTCAACCCCGGTAGCTTGATGTCGGTTATAACGAAATCAATATTGCCTTGCGCAAGCTGTGTCAGCGCTTCTTCAGCCGAGGAGACCGGCACCACCGTATATCCACTATGACTATACAGACGAACCAGCTGACTGCGGATTGTCGCATCGTCGTCGACGACCAGCACATTGGGAATCAAAGAGCTGACGGCGCTGCTTGGCTGGATTGGTGAGTTGCCGGCCAGCGACTTGCCCGAGCCAGCTGCCCACCCGGCAGTTCGAGATTTGTCGATTTCTGCTAATGGCATATCTAATTCTTATCAGGGAGCGCGGTGTTGGGCACACGGATCAACAGAGAGAATACGCCACGATTCGATTGTTCTTTGCGAAACACGATCTTGCCAAAATGGCGCTTCAGAATCTGTTGCGCCACCGCCATACTGAGGCCGGCGCGATGTCCATTAACATTAGCAAAGGGTCGAAATACGTCGCCCTCCTCGACCTGCAGTGACGTATCCGACGAGCTAACAATCTTCAACTCGATATAGTTTTCCCCGTCCTGCCGGCACACGCCGGCTTCGATATTAAGTTCGCCGCCTTTGGAAAGAAGCGCTTGCGAAAAATCAATGACGTTGGTGAGAGCTCTGCCGAACTGTAAGTCCAGCGGCACTTTAGGAAGAGACTGTTTGAGCTTCATCCCGGTGCGAATCCCGTGCGCCGCCATTTCTTTTTCGCGGCTCTGGATGACTTCGGCTAAAACAGATGCCGGATCCTCAGTCTTAGGCTCGACCGATGACGGAAAAAGATACTCCTCGATCTCGTGAACTAACCTTCTAACTTGGTTAATTCCCCGATAGATCGTCTCCGCGCTGTCTTTCGGAATTGCGTGAGAAAATCGAAGGATGTCCAGTTCGCCGCGAATCGCCTGAAGATTATTACCCATCTCGTGGGTCAAGCCGCGGACAAAATTGCGGACCTGGCCCGTGCCGCGAAACAAGCTCTCGGAGGCCAGCTCTTCGAGGTAAACCGTCCAAACGTTGGGCTTTTCCGCTCCGCTACTCGCATAAAGAAAAGAAGCCTCTCTCAACCAAAGCACCTGACTTCGATTTTTAGGTTGGAACCGGTAACGCGAGGAAACTCGACTCTCTCCCGCCTGCAGACTCTGCCACGCACGCAAAAACTTTTTACGGTCGTCGGGATGAATCCGCTCTAACCAGAGCGCCGCATCCTGCTTGAGGTCATGTTCGCAAAAACCCAACAATTCGCGGGCATCGTCGTTAAAGAAACATGAATGGCGATCTAAGCTCCAGAGCGCCGCGGGATAGGGTACGAACTCAATCGCAGTTCCCGCTTCGATTAGTCCAGCTCTTAGAGGCTTAGCAGCGTCCGTAGCGTTTAACGCCACAGTTTGCTTCATTTTATTACGTGATAAGGTCCCTGGTTTGCTCATAGGCATAATAAAGGACAAGAGACACCATCTCCTAATTCGCCCTGACGATTAGGGGTTTATCTCAAAGGGACTTAAAAGTAAAACTAGTTGAAAGCGATGTGACGAAGGTCGTGTTTTCTGGTATCGAGACCTAACCTGCGCGCCTCGATAGAACACGGATGACAGACAATCATGTCTAGCAAAAGGATGCCATCCTCTTCACTCGTTACACGATAAGCTCTGCCTTCATACACTTCACCACAATGCTCGCAGATTGGACCGCTTGAGTTCATTGGGTACACCTACAGCAAAGTATATGCCTCTGCCTTATGATCCTACGATCACAACTGTTGTTCCGAACTGCAGGATTTGTCGTACGTTCGGGACATCAATCGACGACGATGTCCCATATGCGGTACACATCGGGTAAAGCGTTGTAGGGCTGACATGCACCCCTGGAGGAGATCACCTGCAGAATTCGCGTAAACCTATTTTGTAGAGAATGGCTGCCAGCACTGCGGATATATTTTCAAATTGCGGCGGCATCTTCAAAACCGCGCCTATTACCATCACGACTATTTGCATACCTGAGCTGTCTATTTTCTCGGAAAGCGCGAAGATGTCTTCGTTGCAAACACCCCTTCGAAGCTCTTGTTTGACATCTTCGATGTATTGGACGCCATCGCGAATCAGTTCGATGTAAATGGATTCCAGTCCGGCGCTCCAATCAGCTGCCGTCGGCGTCACCGGCGAGGTAGCGTAAAGCTCCTTGGCTTCCTTTGCCTTCCTCGCAGCAGATAGATAGGTCATGATTCCTGCCACTCGGGTGGGCTTGGCCGAAATTAACAGCTGAGCCCCCAATATCATGTATAGCTCCTCAAGCCCCATCGGCAGGAGCTGCATGGCCTCATCCGTTAGTTCTTCGATCGATGGCTCTTTCATGATTGCCTCGCGTTACAGTGACCGCCATTCTATATGGCGAGGAAGAAAGTTTGGTTCACGAGCGGATGGACTTGTACAGAATGAGAAGGATGAATTCTATAAGAGAACTGAGTTAGCGCTAGGGAAATCTTTAAGCGCGTTACGGGTGTCGAAAATGAGTGAACTGTGTTGCGCAATCAGCGAGTAATCGAAAGAGGAATGATCGGTGAGAACAGCAACACAGTCCATTGACTGCAGCAGTTCAGCGGTCAGTTCTACCGAGTTGATCGTTTGACCAGCAATCGATATCGACGACACGTGCGGATCAGAATAACAGATCAAAGCGCCCTTTTTACGGAGCGCTTCAAGCACATGAACGGCCGGTGATTCACGGACATCGTTGGTATCACGCTTGTAAGTCACTCCCAAGCCGAGAATTTTGGCGCCTCGCAAACACTTACGCCTCTCATTTAACGCATCGGCGATGCTTAAGACAGTGAATCCCGGCATCTGGCTGTTGATGTGTCCGGCCAACTCAATCAGCCGTGGCTCGCAGCCATTCATCTTGGCTCGCCACGTCAGATAGTAGGGATCCACCGGAATGCAATGGCCACCTAATCCTGGGCCTGGGTAAAATGGCATGAACCCGAAAGGCTTGGTCTTAGCCGCTTCGATAACTTCCCAAACATCGATGCCCAGGGAATGGCACGTCAAAGCCATTTCATTGGCCAGAGCGATATTCACGCTTCGAAAGGTGTTTTCCAAAAGCTTTACCATTTCAGCGCAATCGGTGGAGGATACCGGCAACGCCTTCTCCACGAATTGCTCATAAAGTAGAACCGCTATCTCGGCGCATCTCGGAGTCACGCCGCCGACTACTTTGGGAATGTTACGAGTAGTATAATTCTGATTGCCGGGATCGACGCGCTCAGGAGAATAAGCGAGAAAAAAGTCACGACCGACGTTGAGACCCGATTCTTCGAGGATCGGCAACACCACCTCCCGAGTTGTACCGGGATAAGTCGTACTCTCGAGTATAATCAGTTGGCCGGGCCGTATGTGAGTCCGGATCGCCTCGACTGCCGCGATGACGTAGGACAGATCCGGATCCTTGTTCTTTCGCAACGGGGTGGGCACACAAATATTTAGCGTGTCGACTTTCTCCGCCGCCGAAAGCGACTGCGTGGCTCGCAGCCTGTTGGCCGAAACAGCCGAGAGCAAAGCCTCGCCAGTCACATCAGGAATATAGGAGATACCGGAATTAATTGAATCGACCCTATCCCGAACGAGATCGATACCGGTCACTTCGAACCCGGCCCGCGCCATCTCCAAAGCCAGAGGCAATCCGACATATCCAAGACCGACGACACCCACTTTAGCAGAACGATCGCGAATCTTCTTCTTGAGCTCCCGGCCCATTTGGGATCGATGAATAATTGGCTGCTCCTTGGAGAATATCGCAGCCTCTGCATCATAATTCATAGAACTTCTCCCCCTTCGGACACGATTTTAAAGAATGAGAAATTATTGAATGCGGCAATATTGAGGCAATGAAAGATTTAGCGGAATCAACACGAGCTTCGGAATTGGCCCAGGCAGCATCAAGGGTTTCCGATGATGCCTACCGACCGTTCGCTCAACAATGGTCCGAATTCTGTTGCTTTCACGAGGTAGGCATCGCTCATGCGGTGCATCGTCTTAAGGCCTAGGCTGCCGAACGATGGCTGGCTGAATGCCAGC
>JAICEJ010000447.1 GCA_025924215.1 Candidatus Binatia bacterium | reverse complement strand
CAGGAGAAGAGAATTTCAGTTCCGTTCCGGTCACCGCTCTGTGCGGCACCGGCGGTCGACGAATTGCTTGTCTGTCTGACAGTTGCCAGCAAGTGAACTTGATTTCGGGTTCCTCCTTGAAACTGCTGCGGTGGTTGTTTTAGAAGACTCTGTGGCTTCCATTCATCCACGATTCTTGCCTGTGCCTTATCAGGACTCCGCTGAATCAGGTCGGTTGATCCTGCGCGATGGCACCGCCGCGGAGATCCGGCTGGCCCAACCCGAAGATTGCCAGGCCATGATGAAGTTCTTCGCCGGACTTTCCGGGCAGTCCAGAAGGCGGCGGTTCTTTGGCTACGGCCCTCCTAGCGACAAGTTGGTCAACGCATTTTGCGATCCTTCAGACTTACGCAAGCAGCTGAGTCTGATTGTCACTCGAACCCGCGCCGCCGGCCCGCAGATAATTGCCACAGGGAATTACATCGCACTGGATGACAACACGGCGGAGGTTGCGATGGCCGTGGATGATTCATTTCACGGTAAAGGCATAGGCACATTGCTCCTCGAGCGCCTGACATTGCTCGCCGTGAGAAACGGCTTTCGCCGTTTTCGAGCCCTCACCTTGAGCGAAAACAAGCCGATGCTGGATGTGTTTCTGGACTCTGGCTTCGAATGCCACCGTAAGCACTCAGATGGCTATATCGAGATTGATCTTTCGGTTATTCCCAACGAATTTAGCGTCACACGTGCCGAACTGCGCGACCGAGCTTCGACGATTGCGTCGCTGCAAGCTTTTTTTCGACCAAGCTCGGTGGCTTTGGTCGGCGCCTCGCGCAATCCGGCAAGCATCGGCGGGCGGATTCTAAATGCACTACTCGGGGCTGGATTTTCGGGATCCGTATATCCCGTAAACCCACACATGGTCTCAATCAGCGGCCTCACTGTTTATCCGACCGTCGCCGCCATACCGCAGACTGTTGATCTGGCGATTATCGCCGTGCCAAGCGACGCAGTTCTCGGCGTCATTGATGATTGCGCCAAGCGCCAAGTCAAGGCTTTAGTCGTTATTACCGCCGGATTCGCGGAAGTAGGCAATGATGGCGTTGCTTTGCAGCACCAGCTCATTGCGAAAGTTCGTGGCTATGGCATGCGCATGGTCGGACCCAACTGTCTGGGGATTATGAATGCAGACCCGGCGGTGAGTTTGAATGCCACTTTCTCTCCACTGTTCCCGGCGCCAGGTCGCATCGCATTTTCATCGCAGAGCGGCGCGCTGGGCCTTGCTGTGCTCGCTTTGACGCGTGAACGGCAGATTGGAATCTCAAATTTTGTAAGTGTCGGCAATAAAGCCGATGTTTCGGGAAATGATCTGCTGCAATACTGGGAAGAAGACAAGCAAACGCAAGTCATTCTGCTCTATCTGGAATCATTCGGAAACCCGAGACGCTTCGCCCGCATCGCCAAGCGAGTCGGGCACCGTAAGCCTATCGTCACTGTTAAGGCCGGAAGAACCAGCGCCGGACACCGTGCGGCTGGCTCGCATACCGCTGCCTTGGCAGCAAGTGACGTAGCGGTGGATTCGCTTTTTCACCAGACCGGCGTCATTCGCGCCGACACGTTGGAGGAGTTGTTCGATTTAGCGACTGCTCTCAGCACTCAACCCTTACCGGCCGGCCGCCGGGTCGGAATTCTAACCAACGCAGGCGGTTTGGGAATTCTTTGCGCGGATAGCTGCGAAGCCAACGGCCTGATTGTTCCCGAGCTCAATGCCGACACTAGAACTCAGTTGAAAGCATTCTTGCCTGCGTCTGCGAGTGTCACCAACCCCGTCGACATGATCGCATCCGCGAGTGCCGAGCACTTCAGCAAGGCGCTGGAGATTCTTCTGCCGAGCGCGGAACTCGATGCGGTCATTGTGCTCTACATCGATGTCGGTCTCGCGGATACAGGTTCTATGGCAGAGGGCATCGCGTCCGCGGTCGCCAGTTCAAGGAAAGGGGCTGAAGCGCAAAAGCCGGTTTTAGCGTGCGTGATGCCCGCAGAAGGGACCCGGATGCCGATCAAAGTCGATGGCGAGAACATTCCTACGTTTGCCTTTCCGGAAAGTCCCGCGCGTGTTTTGAGCAAACTCATTAACTACAGCGAATGGAAAAACCAACCGCTAGGAATTATCCCGGACTTTGATGACATCGAACCTGCGGTCGCGCGCTCGCTGTGCCGGAAAATCCTTCACGAGCGCGGCGCCGGCTGGCTCTCGGCAGAAGAGACCCGCCAGGTGCTCACCGCAATGGCGTTGCAGTTGACCCCCTACAGTCTCTGCCGCACAGCAGAGGAGGCGGCTTATGCCGCGCGCGAGGTTGGGTTTCCCGTTGCGCTTAAACTGGCGTCGCGCGAAATCATTCACAAGACTGAATTCGGCGGCGTTCAATTAAATCTCCAAGATAAGGACGCAGTGCGCCGCGCCTTCGAATACGTGAGCGATCAACTGGCGAAGCGACAAATGTCGCAGGCGATGGATGGGGTGGTTGTGCAGCCGATGATTTCAGGCGGTGTTGAGCTCATGGTCGGGGTTAGCCAAGATCCTTCTTTCGGCCCGCTGATTGCCTTTGGTCTGGGCGGCATTCATGTCGAGGTTCTAAGAGACGTTTGCTTTCGTGTGACGCCAATCACTGACTGGGACGCGGCGGAGATGGTGCGAAGCATTCGCGGCTATCGCCTGCTCCAGGGCTACCGCGGCCATCCGCCGGCGGACATACCTGCGATTGAGAATCTGCTGTTGCGTGTGGCGCGATTGGTTGAAGACGTTCCGGAAATCGGAGAGCTGGATCTAAACCCGGTCATCGCATTACCACCAGGCAGGGGATGTCAGGTGGTTGATGCGCGCATTCGGGTCAACCCAGAAAGCACCAGATAGGTATACGCATTGTTGAATTCCATCACGCAAGCCGAACTATCTTGCGTCGATCCACCTGCGACCGGCGGGAACCTACGATTAGTATAAGACAACGGCCTGGCCGATGCTGGGAATTTCCGTATTCCACTTCAACTTCTCCCGTAGAACGGTATCCAGAGCCTTACTCGACGGCGGTTCGCCATGGATGACAAAAGTTTTTTTCGGCGGCTTTTTGAAAGATCCTAGCCAGCGCAGAATTTCGCCTTGGTCGGCATGGGCGGAGAAACCGTCGATGGTTTTCACTTCGGCTCTGATGGGGATGATTTCACCCAGCATTTTTACTTCCTTCATCCCGTTCTGAAGCGTTCTACCGCGGGTTCCTTCCGCCTGAAAACCAACCAGCAGCACGGTCGTTTTGGCATCGGGCAGCCGGCGCTTTAAATGATGGAGAACACGGCCGCCGGTGACCATTCCGCTTGCGGAAATGATTATTAAAGGTCCGGCCATGTCGTTGATGGCTTTCGAATCTTCGGCAGTTCTGTGTATGTAAAACTTCTTGGAACAGAGGGGGCAGAGCTTCGCCTCGTTGAGGAGTTTCATATCGAGATCGTGCTCTTCAGAATGAGCGCAGTAAATATCCGTTGCGTTTATCGCCATGGGGCTGTCGATGTGCACGGGAATCGCCGGTATTTTCCCTTGGTCTTCTAATGTACGGATGCTGTAAATAATCTCCTGGGTCCGTCCCACGGCAAATGATGGGATAATCAAGCATCCCTTGGCGATAGCTACCTTGTTGATGACGTTCGCCAGTTCGTCTTCCGAGTTTGTCGGATGCGTTCGGTTTCCGTAGGTCGACTCCAACAGCAGCCAATCGGCATGTTCGATCGGGTCAGGATCTTTTAAGATTGGCCTTCCATACCGGCCTAGATCTCCTGAATCGACTAGAAATTTCTTTCCACCCGCCATGTCAAAACCGATGCGGATAGCAGCCGCGCCGAGGATATGGCCGACGCGGGTAAAACGACATGACAATCCGTCGGCAAGCTCGATCTCGTCGGCATAACTTACCGGACGCAGGAGCTCCAGAGCATGCTCGGCATCCTCAACAGTGTAAAGCGGCAAAGCCGGCTTGTGCTTGGAATAGCCGCGCCGATTAGCGTAACCGGCTTCTTCCTCCTGGAGATAAGCAGAATCGGGTAAGAGAATTTTCAGCAGATCGCAGGTTGCGGATGTGGCGTAAACATTGCCGCGAAAACCTAGTTTGACGAGCTTCGGGAGATAGCCGGAGTGGTCGATGTGGGCGTGAGTCAAGATCACAGAGCGGAGCTCTGTAACTCTTACCGACAATGGTGACCAGTTACGTAGCCGCAGCTCTTTCAATCCCTGAAACAAACCACAATCTAACAGGATCTCGGCTCCATTATAGGAGACGAGAAACTTCGATCCGGTCACGGTACCCGAGGCGCCCAAGAATTTAACTTTTG
>JAICEJ010000446.1 GCA_025924215.1 Candidatus Binatia bacterium | reverse complement strand
GGCGGCAGCGGTAAATGGCGCGGCGGCCTCGGACAATTAACCGAGTTCACCCGGCGCGGCAAGGGTAAATGGAGTGTCAGTTCCATTGCCGACCGAACGGTCTACCCTGCGCCCGGGCTCTTGGGCGGGCAGCCCGGAGCTACCGGAGAGGTTTTTTTGGGCGATGGAACGCGTCTTCATGCGAAAGCGCTTGTCGATCTCAAACCAGGCGATGTCGTTCACATCAACTTACCCGGCGGCGGCGGCTATGGTCATCCATTCGAGCGCGATGCTGAAAAGGTGCGGTGGGACGTGATCGAAGGCTACATCACGGCCGAAGCGGCAGAGCGAGAATACGGTGTGGTAATTCGTTACAACGGTAATCTCGATGAATTAGTAAAGTTGCCCGACGGATGGCAGATCGATCGCAATAGAACTGCGGAGCTACGGCAAGCCAAGCACGCCTAGCGGCGCGCATCTCAATTCCAAAATTTCAGATAGCGGCCCTTTGAGATGTGAGATCTGCAGTTTGAGATTCTGAGCGGAGCGAAGATATGGAACTTCACGGCCGAGTAGCTCTGGTGACCGGCGGCGCCGGCGGAATCGGCGGCGCGGTGGCGCGTAGGTTGGCAAACGCCGGTTTGAGCGGAATGGTGATCAATTATCGCAGTTCCGGGAAAGAAGCCGAGGCATTGGTCAGTGAGATTGAAAGGCATGGCGTGAAGGCGGTTGCCATCCGAGCCGATATCAAATCAGACCATGAAGTCCGTCGTATGGTCAGCAGGATCAAGGACGACTTCGGCCGGCTCGATGTCCTGGTCAACAACGCCGGCGTAACGCACTGGGTTAAGTTGGCAAACTTAGAGGGTTTAACCGATGCGATCTGGGATGAAATTCTGGACGTCAACGTGAAAGGCTCATTTCGTTGTGCTCGGGCCGCGGCCCAGATGCTGTCCGAGAACCAAGGGATGATTATCAATATATCGTCGATCTCTGGCGTGCTGGCTACTTCAACGATTTCTTCGTTGGCGTATGGAACCGCCAAGGCGGCTTTGATCTATATGACAAAAGGACTGGCCGTCGCAATGGCGCCACGAGTCAGGGTCAATTGCGTGGCACCGGCGTTTACCGATACCCCCTGGATGAGCCAGCACTTTGGCGTCGATTACCAACAGGTTATCGCCAACGCATCAGCAGGATATCCGCTGCAACGCATCGCTACTCCCGAGGATATTGCCGGCGCGGTGCTCGGCTTGATTACCGGCGGTGATTTCGTGACCGGCCAGACCTTGATCGTCGATGGCGGGTTGAGCTTGAGTTAGGGACACAGAATTCATGGCAAGAGCTGAGTTGATTCACGAGTTGCACGACAGTCGACTGGTTGCCGTTCTTCGCTCCCAAACCGCTGAAGAAGCGATGATTACGGCGAAGTCTGCCGCAAGCGCCGGAGTAAAGTTTGTCGAGGTCACTTTGAGTGTTCCGGGAGCTTTAGAAGTCATCGCAGCGTTGGCTAGGGAAAGCACAGTCCACGTCGGCGCAGGAACGGTGCTGTCGAAGAAACAAGCTGAAGCGGCGATCACCGCAGGGGCGCAGTTCGTGGTATCGCCATCATCGGAACTCGATCTGATTGCCATTTGTCACGGGGCTGATGTTGCTTGTTATCCAGGAGCGGCGACGCCGACCGAAATCTATGCCGCCGCGCGTGCCGGCGCCGATCTAGTTAAAATATTCCCCGCGGATTGCCTTGGCGGGCCGAACTTTATCCGTCAGATGGCCGGACCTTTTCCCGAAATTCGTTTTATGGTGTCGGGCGGAGTGAGTCTTACAAATGTGAAGGAATATGTTCATGCGGCCGTGACCGGCATTTGTCTTGGCAGCGCTTTTCTCGCCAACACATTAGTGGAGCAGGGCGAACGGGGCTTGGTGAACGAGATCAAGGAGTTCGTCAAGTTTATCGCTCGAGCCAAATCGCAGAAGTAAAAATAATGGCAAACATACAATTGACCTTAGCGTGCGAGGACTACGATCGAACCCGTCCGATCAAAGATGGACGCATCAAGCCTGAAGGTATCGAAATTAACTACCTCGTGATGTCGGTGGAAGAAATATTCTGGCGTATGATGAAGTACGAGGAGTTCGATGTTTCAGAGCTGTCGATGGGGGCTTTTTTGACGGCGGCGGCGCGCGGACGACGCCCGTTCGTGGCCATACCGGTATTTCCCTCGCGGACCTTTCGCCATCGCTGCATTTTCATCAACACGGCATCAGGGATCGGCCGACCGGAAGAACTGCGCGGCAAACGGATGGGGGTTCCTGAATACAGCATGACGGCAGCGGTATGGTTGCGCGGGTTGTTTGAGCATGAATACGCAATTCCGCCCAGTGAAATTCATTGGATTCAAGCGGGTGAGGAACAGCCGGGTCGTAAAGATCGGGTCGATTTCGAAATGCCACCCGGAGTGCGGATGGATAGTAAAAACGACCGAACCTTGAACGAGATGATCGCCAGCGGTGAAATCGACGCGATGATGTCGCCACGTATGCCGACCTGCTTTCTCGAAGGCGCGCCGAATGTGCGCCGACTGTTTCCCAACTATCGCCAGGCCGAGATGGACTACTTTGCCAAGACCGGCTTGTTTCCAATCATGCATGTCATGGTGATCAGGCGGGCAATCTATGAAAAGGATCCGTGGGTGGCCCAAACTCTCTATAAAGCGTTTTGTGAAGCTAAGGATCTGTGCATGCGAGAGCTCTATGACACCAATATCCTGCGCGTCAGCTTGCCATGGACTTCGGCGGAATATGAAGATACCCGCGATCTAATGACGGCGGATTACTGGCCTTATGGGTTGACCCCGAATCGAATGAACTTGGAAACCCTGCACGATTATCTTTATGAGCAGGGATTGATCAAGCAGAGATTGAATCTCGACGAACTGTTTGCGCGCGAAACGCGCGAGGCGTTTAAAATTTAGCGTTTCTTGCAGCTGTCCTGCGGCTGATCCTCCCCAGCGCGCGTTCTCACTGACAGCGCCTTTATCGGTATCCTCTCATACCCCAAGGTGTAAAAACCATGATCTGCGTTGGGCTCGGTAGTGCCTCTTTGCTGAAGGCATGGCGATGATTAGGCAGATATCTGTTTGGAAATCCTTTCACGAACATGTCTAAAAGCATTGTGCTTTCGCGGTAGTGCATCGGGATTGCCACTTTGGGTTTGAGTTGCTGCAAAACCTCGCGCGCCGTGTCCGGCGGCATAGTAAAACTGCCACCAATAGGAATCATGGCGATGTCCACTTTGCCGAAAGCCTTAATTTGCTCCGCGGTCAGTTTGTGCGCCAAATCGCCTAAGTGAGCGATGCACAGTGTGCCCAGGTCGAAGACAAAGGCAGCCCCTTTAAGAGCGTTGCCGAATTGCTGCTGGTAAACCGGCACTGTGTAAATCAGAACGTCACGCACGGTCGTGCTGATCTTGTTCCATTCGGCGCCGTAATTTCCCAAGCCACGCAGGACAATGGGGTTGCCTTTGGCAATCTCAACGTAGTTATGATTTGGATGTTCTCGCCCGACGGTGATCGCGTGAGGGCTGATGTCGGGCGTTGGGTACATCCCCGGAGCGATCGGGTCAGTGATAATTTTCGTTCCCTTTGCCGTCGTAATCTGGAAAAAGTTGTGGCCATAGAACTCGACGACGGCATCGGCTCCAGCGGCGTGAGCCGATCGTGTGAAGCCACCGGCGACATCGAGCTCTCGACAGGCGGAATACGCCGGACCGTGCAAAAGTAGCACGAACAGCGGCGCCAGCAGAACCGATCGTGTTCTCATGGGGACGTTAGGAGAACCTCGGTTTATGGACAATCTGTTCGGCTCGAAAAAAGTCTGAAATATAAGCGCTGGCGGGAGTGCGAAACAGATTCTCAGCGGTATCAACTTGTTCGAATCTACCATTTCTCATGACCGCGATCCGATCCGCCAACGCGATGCCGTCGGCTACATTATGCGTCACATAAATCGTTGTCAGCCTGTTTTCCTGATGGAATTTCAAGATTTCACCGCGCATTCGCAGCCGGTTCGGAGGATCGATGTTGCTCAACGGCTCGTCCATGAGAAGAATCTGCGGCGACGTTGCCATGGCCCGTCCTACGGCAACCCGCTGCTGCTGTCCGCCGGAAAGCTCCATCGGCTTGCGCCTGAAAAAACTTTCTTCGATGCCTACCCGCCGAGCCAGGGGACGGAGCAGTTCGCCGATTTTATCATGGGACCATTTACGCACTTTCAGCGGCAGCGACAAATTGCTGTACCGGCTTTCATCAAAGACTCTCATGTGCGGCCACAGGGCAAAATTTTGAAAGATCATCTGCACGTTGCGTCTGCCGACGGGGATGTCATTGACCGGCATT
>JAICEJ010000445.1 GCA_025924215.1 Candidatus Binatia bacterium | reverse complement strand
TGCCGCCCTGGTCCCATACCGATGGGCGCTCCGTGGGTCCGCAGGAAGTGATAGGAGCGCATGACGTCATCGAGTGATCCAACTTCCAGCATCACATGTTGCAGCCGCGGAGACTTACCTGGCATACACGGCGCGAAAGCGATGCTGTGATGACGCGCGTTGCAGCGCAGGAAACACAACCGGATATGCTCGTCGATGCATACCCAGTCGCTCAAGCGAAAGCCCAACACACCGGTATAAAAGTCGTGTGACCGCTGCGTATCCTTGACCGTTAGCAGCACATGGCCCAGGCCTGTGACGTTTAGTTCGCGGGTGTAACGCACGGGCTCTTTGTCGACCTCGAAACCATGCGCTAACGCTAGAGGATGACCATCGGGATCGTTGAACTCGATAAACCCGGCCACCTGCCGTTCGAGACATTCCTCCTTGCTGCCTGCGCGCCAATCGATGTCTTGGGCCGCGAGTTTGGTTTTCCACTCGTCAACCGCGTCGCGCCCGCCGACATCAAAACCAATGTAGTTAAGAACCGGCTCGGGAGCCGTCCGCGCGGCCAGGCGATGGGGATAGCGATCGACCCGCATGTACGTCACGTTTCCGTCGGATGAGTCGGTAGTCGGAAAACCCAGCATGTCATGGGAGAAACGCGCGAATGTTTCACGATCCGGCATGCCGACGCCAATCTGCACAATGTCCTTTATCGTACTCACGGTAGATTCCCCTTTCGTCGCAATCCGCGGCGGAAATATCATCTCTCAATCTTCCCTGTTGTACAACCGCATCGTGAATAAAACGCTTGTGTTTGTAATCGTTGCGTGTCCGTTGGCCGATCGATGAAAATGGAATGTCAAAATACAAGCTTAACCCCAATGCTCAGATTTGAGGTTAAAACGACCAAGTCCAAGGACGCCCAGTGGCGGCAGAATCTCCCCGCGGCTCCTCTGTGTGAGCTCACGAAGAATGAAGTAAAAGTCAGACTACGGGTCGCCGGACGGAAAAATAGTTGTCCTTATACAATAGTTGTCTCTATTATATAGCCATGCCGATTCAGATTGACCGGAAAATAGCAGAAACCCTCGCACCTCAATTCGACGAAGCGCGCGAACTCGTGCGCAACGAATTTCACGGCCTCGACACACACCGCCAGTACCGCAATGCCTTTGCCCGGCTGCTGAAGCCTGATCCGCTCGGGCGGGTGCTGATGATGGGTACTGACCAGCGCGACATGTTCGCGCCGGAGCTCCGCCGCGTCATAGAAACGTCGGTGCCGAGTGACGGTCACATCTTCGACTTCGGAGCGGGCGACGGTCAAACCTTCGCGCTAGTCGCCGATTCCGTGCCGCAGGGCACCCGCGTCTCGATCGAGGAGCCCAATCCCGAATACCTCGCAAACTATCGCGCGTTTCTAAAAACAAAGGCGCATTTGCGGCCCGGTGCGGCGCTGGCGGTGGCATTTGATGAGATCGACGCAGCGGCCGAGCGTTCGGGGAAAAAGCTTCCGTTAGATGGCAGCATCGACCTCGGCCTTGCGCTGCACATGATTTATTTTGTCAACGACCTTGCCACCAGCATCATAAGGATGGTGCGCTTTTTGAAGCCCGGCGGTGCGCTGTTCGTCGTCGTGACTGACGAAACCGTCGGCTATACCGGGCTCGCGCTGAAAAATTTTATCGAAATGGGCGGCGATACCGGTGACAATCGGCGGCATCTCGCAGTCATTGACGAGCGCCGCCGCTTGCTAGGAGTACCCGCGGAAGGCGGTGGCGCGATTGCCGAAGTGCTCGGTGCCGCGGGAACTCCGGTGGAAATCAACGTGCGGCGCCAGCCGAGCCGGCTCTATGGACACAATCTCGCCGACCTGGTTGCGCTCTCCTCGATTGCGCTCCTGGCCGGCATCGAAGGTCTCGACAAGTACGAGGCCGCGACTGCACTGCTGCGCCACAATCCCGAAGCCGCGGACTTGCGCATCGAAGACGACGGCCCCCGTAAAGGCATGTGGAGCGTCACCCAACCGCAATGGGTCGCTGTCTTACGCCGAACGCGCTAGTAACGATCGCTGCTTTCGATCACGACGAATTAGATCGGGTGTCATCAAGAGGATTTCCGCTCTCGCGAATACGAAAGCTTGTCGTGAGTGTTATGTCTGACATGATCATGCCCTCAGTTTTTCTCGCCGGCTGCGCAGCTCAACGGATGCTTGCCACGATACGGGGTGCCCATGGCGACCGCCATACAGCCCGCGAGCAGAGCGCAGTCATTGCGCAAAATGCACCGGGCCCGCCTGCTCATTCAAAGCGAGTCGGTCTGTCAGAGAACTTCGTTGAGCATGTAGAAAGCGTTGTCTTTCAATTTGTGCCACAGCCCGCGCTTGCGCCACGCCTCGAGCTCGATTTCCTCGCACCTTGGAACGTACTTCTCGAAGACGGCGTCAAACCGCTGTGCCGTTGTCCGGTCGAGAATGCCGAGGGTAATTTCATCGTTGGTCTCGAAAGACCGGTCATCGAAGTTGCTGGAACCGACTGCGCTCCAGACGCCATCGATGGTCATCACTTTCTGGTGCAGCAGGGTGTGCGGATACTCGAATAAACGCACGCCGCAGCGCAGCAGCTTTTCGAAGTTGCGATGCCCGGCGTGTTGCACCATGGGATTGTCGGAGCCTGCAGTCGAAGGCATCATCACGCGCACGTCGACGCCGCGGGAAACCGCTTCTCCGAACGCGTCGATCGCTTCCGGTTCGGGAATGAAATAGGGGTTTTGAATCCAGATTCGCTTGCGCGCCAGGCATATGGCCGTGTGGTGGAGAATCTTCACCGCAGGCGCCGAGCTTTCCGGCTTTACGTAGGCCGCATGGATCAACACGTCGCCTGCAGGCTCCAGGGTCGGAAACACATCGTCGCCGAGGAACAACTCCCCGGTTTCACCCGCCCAATTCTCGCTGAAGGCGGACTGCACGCTGTTCACGATGGGCCCGCGCAACCTCACGCTGATGTCGGCGACGTGTTCGCTGTCCTGGGCGTCGCCCAACCAACTGTCGACGATGCAATGACCGCCGACGAACGCTTCGCGTCCGTCGATGACGATGATCTTGCGGTGGTCGCGGTCGTTCAGCACGCCGATATTGCGCCAAACCTTTTCATGGAAAAACACGACCCGGCATCCGGCTTCTTTCATCTGTCGGACAGATGCCTTGCCAACGTCTTTGGAGCCTTCCGCGTCGAGCAGGACACGCACCTGCTTGCCGGCGCGAGCCCGCTCCGACAGCGCGTCCGCCATGCGCTGACCGAGCGCCCCTTCCTTCCAAAGAAAGGTTTCGAAATGGACTGACATTTGAGCTGATCGAATTCGCTCCACCAGGACGTCAAAAAAAGCGCCGTTCTCCAGGACTTCGACGGAATTGCCGGGGACGGCTGTGCCGAGCGCCAACCCGGCGAGCGAAGGAATCAGCTCATCGATCGGGGAACTGCATTCAATGTGCAGCTTGGGATCACGGTGACGTCGTATCGACCAAATGACGATCGACAGCAGCACAATGAGGCTAAACAACGCCAGCGCTAAAGATACGTTCATCGAGCTTTACGCCATTCTATTACTTGAAGACTGACCATTACTCCTCTGACTCTTATCGATGCGAAGCCGCAATCTGATCCAGCCGCGATTGAATCTCGCGCTCCGGTAACCAGCGCCCGCGCACCATCACGCCGGACTGACGCGCGATATTGTCGATGTCATCGAGGGGGTTGGCATCGAGTAGGATCAGATCGGCGCGCTTCCCCACTTCTATCGTCCCGAAATTATCTTTGTCTTTGAGATAAAGACCGATATTGTAAGTTCCCGACCGGAGGATGTCGTATGGCTTCATCCCCGCATCCGCCATCCGTTTCATTTCGCGATGAATCGAAAATCCCGGGACGCTGAAGCGTTGCGGCGCGTCGCTGCCCAGCAGGATTTTCACGCCGCCATCGTATAGCGCTTTGAGCAGGCGCATACGGTTCTGGATTACGGTGCGCGCTACACCAGGTTTGAAATCGGAGTTCGTGAGGAGATTCTCCTGAGCGCTTGTCCAGTGTTGGACCTGCTGGGGCGGCATGTATTTCAACTCCGGGTAAGCACGCAGGGTAGCCAGATCTGCGGTTCCTCGAAGCGTTTCCCACAGAGCCATGGTCGGCACGACCCAAACGCCCGCTTCGCGCGACAGCTTGGCGATCTCTTGAAGCCTGGCGTCGGGTACGGCGCCCTTTTCTCCCTGCAGATATTCGATATAGCCGTCCAGATGATCGAAGGTCTCCTGTCCGCTCTGGATCGCATGAATGAGTCAAACATCGGCCGGCACGTGGCCCGCAAAGCTCATTCCCACTTCCTTTGCGGTTCTCGCCATCGCGTCGTAATG
>JAICEJ010000444.1 GCA_025924215.1 Candidatus Binatia bacterium | reverse complement strand
TCGCCGTAGAGACTGAACACGGGAATGCCATGGATCGGGTCGGTGAAGTCTGGCGATTCGATCATGTTGTCCTGCTTATCACCACGCAGGCCGTGTTGAGGGCCGAAAGCGGCGGCGAGGTTGACATCGCTACACCCGGCGAGAGCGTCTAGAGAGTGTTGAAGATGACGCGTGACTGAAGCCGGATGCGCGAGCAATGCCGACCGGCGGCCTTTTAGCGCTTTACGTAGCGCCGGTTCTTCCAGCAAGTGGTCGATTCCGAATTTCATCGCTTGCCAGTATAAGCCGGATCGAGGACCGCAGCCACATGCGGCTCCCATTCCAAAATAAACGTGTTGGCATCGTGAAAGTCGGGTGGGCCGGGTGGATGCTTCAGCGCCCAGTAAGACACCGCACCGTCGTTTTCTTCGATCACGGCTGACAACCCCAGCAACAACCGGCCATTCACCGGCAGCCCGGGCAAAGATTCTCGGCAGATGAGGGCATCTAGTTCGAAACGGTT
Source organism: Candidatus Binatia bacterium (assembly GCA_025924215.1). GTDB lineage: Bacteria > Desulfobacterota > Binatia > UBA9968 > UBA9968 > WHTF01. Next base: position 3,890 of record JAICEJ010000444.1, on the reverse strand, counting down.
TGCAGAAGCGCGGACCGTAATCTGCGGGTCCGAAGCCCGAGCCAGCGGACCGCCATGACGATAACGCTGAAAAGCATATGCCGCCCACTGGCCGGAGGGAGCGAAATTAAACTCATGATATGCCGGCGCAGATCTGACGGCTACAAAGGCCTCGAAACAAGTATGTTGCCACAAAGCGTCTACCCTGTTCGGTGCGGATTTGCCGGGAAGACATACGCGGCTGATCTCTCCTTCGAGGCAGTACGTGATCGCGATGCCGCCATCAGGAACTTGTGATAAGGCCGCTCGGATCGTATTCACCGATTGGCTCGGCGTTTCGGGATGACAGGCCAACTCCGCTTGCTGTGCGACTAAAGACATCATGCTCGGTTTGAACTCACCGTCGATAGTTCCGATCCAATGGATCTACCTCTGCTTTCCGATCGAGCGAATCCCGAACTCCAAGCTATGCCGCAATCGTCGGCATGTTTGCCTCTCAATATAATTAAATCCGGAACATTGATGGCGCGCACGGATGAACCGCGTTGAACTCCACTCACGGAGCGGGTACAGATGACGAATATGGACAAGGTTCGAAGTCTCCATGACGCTATCGCGCGAGACATCCATGACGGCTGTTCCATCGCCATGGGGTGCGGCCTCGAATCGTTGATTCCATTCGCCGCCAGCAACGAGATTATACGACAGAGTAAGAAAAACCTCACGTTGATCGCGCCGATATCCGATATGCAGTTCGACCAATTGATTGGCGCCGGTTGCGCGAAAAAGATCATCGCATCCTGGGTCGGCAATGTTGCCGCGGGTCTCGGACACAATTACCGGCGGGCGGCCGAATACGGCATACCGCATCCGATTGAAATCGAGGATCACTCGAATTTTACCATCGGCCTAGGCTTGCAGGCTGCAGCCACAGGCTTGCCGTTTTTGCCAACCAAATCCATTCGCGGCAGCGACATCAGCCGTGGCCCGCAGTTCGGCTCGGTGAAATGCCCGTTCACCGGCGATGAACTCCTTGCAGTCAAAGCGATCTCGCCCGATGTGACGATTCTTCACGTGCAAAGGGCCGATCGCCAAGGAAACGCGCATGCGTGGGGAAATTTCGGTGTCATGAAGGAGGCTGCCTTCGCCGCTAAGACGGTAATTCTGACCTGCGAAGAAATCATCGACCATGAGATCATTTTGAGTGATCCGAACCGAACCTTGATTCCCGGGTTCTTAGTTTCCAGCGTCGTGCATCAGCCATTCGGTTCGCACCCCTCGCCGGCGCAAGGCTATACCCGACGGGATGACTCTTTCTATTTCGAATACCACAAAGAGACTCGTTCTCTCGATGGTTTCGAGAAATGGCTGCAAACGTGGGTCTTCACTGTCGCCGACCACGATGAATTTCTCGAGCGGCTCGGCGGAGAGCGGTTAAAAAAACTCGTGCCGCAGGAAAGCTTAGTGGCCGCGCCGGTAAATTTTAGCTATTGATCAGGAAAACTATCATCACGCAGGAGGATCCATGAAGGCAGTACCCTTTTTTAACTTAACTCAGGAAGGCGCCGACATCATCGTCAACGCGGCCGTGGAAAAAGCCAAAGAGCTCAAGCAGATCGTCAGTATCGCGGTCGTCGATAGCGGCGGTCACCTATTTTCATTCAAAAGAATGACTAATGGACGGACCCACAACACGATGATCGCGCTTGCTAAAGCCCGCTCGGCCGCGCTAACTACAGCGGCAACCGGCAAGACCAACCGGGAAGGCGGCGAGATTCCCGATCACCAAGTTCTCGCGCAGACTTTGGCTGTCGGTCCCGGATGGTTCATCAGCATCGAAGGCGGCATCCCTCTCACAATCGAAGGCCAATGCATTGCCGCCGTCGGTGTCAGTGGCGCCCCTGCCGCCGTCGACAAACAGATTTGCCAGGCCGGCGTAGATGCATTCAACAAGGCAGACTAGCTTTGATGTTGTAGTGGCAGAGACCCGCAACACCCGAACGCCGGAATCGAGCTCGAATTAGGCATGCTCTGTAGAAGACTCCGAGACAGCTCGTTCTCCGATCGCTCTCACGAGTGAATCTCGGGATAGCTGCGCTATGAATTACACACTGCGAGAACTAATGGTTGCCGCCGCTTCCCGGGAAATTCGCGACGGCGATAAAGTCTTTGTTGGTATGCGACTGCCGCTTCTCGGCTTTGCCGTAGCCAAGGAGATTCATGCGCCTAGCGCGATTGGTATTTTCGAAAATGGGGTTGTCAGAGACTGGCCGGCGCTCGAATCGATTCTAACCATGAGCGATCCACCCAATGTGGCGCGCGCATTGAGTTGCGCCGGACTTAACGACGTGATGCATCTTCTGCAGAGTAATCGAATCGATTTAGGTTTCATCGGCGGCGCGGAAGTGGATCGATTTGGCAACCTGAATACGCACTGGGTTGAAGAGAACCGCAAACGGATTCGTTTGCCGGGCAGCGGCGGTGCTGCGGACATCGCGACGATGGCGAAGCGGTGCATCATCATCATGAACCATGAACGGCGCCGTTTCCCAGCCAGAGTTCATTACATCACCTCTCCCGGCTTTGGCGACGGCGATGATTGGCGCTCGCGCAACGGTCTCATCGGCGGAGGGCCACGCCGGGTGATTACCAGCATGGGCATATTCTCATTCGACGCCAACACGCGTGAAATGATGCTAGCCGCAAACCATCCGGGAGTGAGCATCGAGACTATCAAGAATGAAACGGGTTGGCCGCTCCGGATATCGCCGGACATCGAGGAGACTGCGGCGCCGACTCTCGATGAACTGTCTGCTATCAGAAAATACGACCCCAAAGGGATCTGGACATCGTAGGTGTCACGCCGGCGGGTTCGTTTTAAGGTTCGGCTTCAGTGTGCTGTGGTGCTATCCATGTGGTGCGTGAACTTCGCATGACGACCGCCACTCGAAAATACCGGCATGAGACCGCATGATTAGCATCTGAAATCCCATGCCCTCTGCGACAGGTCTGAACCGGTCGCTCTAGCCGTCCACCCGCACTGAGTTGATGACAACCGGATCCACCGGAACGTCTTGATGCATTCCGCTGTTACGCGTCTTTACCTTTTCAATCTTCTGCACCACGTCCATGCCGTCGATGACGCGAGCGAAAACTGCATATCCGAACGCATCCGCAGACGTGCTCCTGTGATCCAGGAAATCGTTATCTTTAACGTTGATGAAAAACTGTGCGGTAGCGCTGTCGACGACGTTGGTTCGCGCCATCGCCACTGTGCCGTTTTTGTTTTTCAAACCGTTAGTCGCTTCGTTCTTAATTGGCGACTTGGTGCTCTTCTGTTTCATCTGCGGGTCCATTCCGCCAGCCTGAATCATGAACCCGGGAATCACCCGATGAAAGATCAGACCGTCGTAAAATCCGTCATTGACATAATCCAGGAAATTTTTCGTCGTGATCGGCGCCTTGTCCGCATCAAGCTCGATTCGTATGTCTCCCATGCTCGTCGCTACCGTTACCGTCGGATTCTTTTCTGCCATTACCGCCTCCTGTGTTAGATGATCGATTTCTATCACCTTTGGCTTCAGTTCGAAACGGATATCGGCTGGAATTGTCGGCGACGGTGCGATATGGGTACGGAAACTTAATATGTGATCCAAACCCGAAAGGAGCCCGTTATGCCCAGTGACAGAAAAATCGAAGGGATTTTGATGCCGATGCCGGTGGCTTTCAAGAATGACGGCGCCATCGACCACAATGGGACTGACGCCATCATCGATTTCTATCTTGCGTCGGGAGTGCACGGCTTTTTTCCTTTAGGCACTCACGGTCAGGGCATGGTTATGGAGATCGACGAGCGCAAGAAGGTGGCCGAGCAGATCGTTAAGCGAGTTGCCGGAAAAGTCCCCGTCGTC
>JAICEJ010000443.1 GCA_025924215.1 Candidatus Binatia bacterium | reverse complement strand
TACGGTGGTCGGCGAGTCCATTGAGCAGGTAATCGAGCGCACGACCCGGCTTGCTATGCTTGGCGAATGGAATCATCTCGCGCTGCTTCACGGTGAACCCAAGTATTTGAGCGCCGAGGAACTCGAGGTGTACAACGCCGATCAGCGTTTTCCCATGCGCGGCTGGGAGTATTTCATCAGCCGGCTGAATAAAGACAATACCAAGTTCGAATAATGGAGTGCTGGAGTAGTGGACCGATGGGTCCAGCAATACTTCAGTGTGCTCCATCAGACCGTCACTCAACAGGTGACGCACTAAAACTCAGGGAGGAAAACAAGATGGCCACATCCAAGGAATTCGTTGATCAGTTGAAGAAGGATATTCAGGCGTTCCCGAAAATCCGCATCAAACATCCATTTTTGAAAGCAGTCCGCGCCGGCACGGCTACCATGGACCAGATCCGTGCCTGGGCGATCCAGGACTATCAGTTTCGCGCCGCGGTGCCGCGCATAGCAATGCTGCGCTATTTGGCCTGCAACGATCCGGAAATCGCGCAGAGACTCTGGGGTGTGGTCGAGGAGGAAACTCGCGGCATGGATACGGGCAGCGCCGGGCACAACGAGCTGGCGATCCGCTTCGCCAATGCAATCGGCCTTACTAAAGAACAGCTAGAAAACGCCGAGCTCCGCCCGTCCACGGCGGCGCATCTGTATTACGTCGAACTGATCATCCACACGCTGCCTTGGTTTGTCGTCATGTCGATTCAGATTGGCGCCGAAGGGACGTTCGGGCCCGCGGCGGCGGCGATCGGTCACGGCCTGATAAAAAACTACAACATGAAGCCCGATGACGTGCGCTTTTTCACCGTCCATTCCGAAGCGGACGAAGACCACAGCAGCTTGGCCGAGGACATCGCGGTGCGCTACCTCCATTCGCCGCATCTCCAGGAGCAGACGCGCAAGCACACATTCCGCCGCATGGAACTGCTCTACGATATCTGGTCGATTGACGGATATGAAAAGTAACGATTGCAGAAAGACTTCTCATCACTTCCCTGCCTTGGAATGACACGCGGCCCGCAATGTCATTGCGACAGAAGGAAGAAATCCTTTCCTTAATAGCGTCCCAAAACATCCGGCGAGCGATATTGGCTACTGGAGCTTTAAACAGATGCCTAAACTAACATTGAGTTTCATTTCCGCTTTCAATGAGCGGGTCGAGCCGCTCATGAACGGCACCATCAAGGCGGAGGGCATCGAGCTGATTCCGACTTATTCGCACCCGGCGGAAACCTTTTGGCGCCAGCTCAAATTCGGCGAATTCGAAGTCGCCGAGATGTCAATGTCATCTTACTTGATCGCCAAGTCCCAGGGGTCTGATATGATCGCGCTGCCGGTGTTCCCGAGCCGCCGGTTGTTTCAAACCGAGATCTCGTATCACGTCGATTCCGGCGTGACCGAGCCGGGCGACCTAGCAGGGAAGCGATTGGGAGTTGCCGAATATCAACAAACGGCCGCCCTCTGGATCCGCGGCATTCTCGAACACGATTTCGGCGTATCGCAATTCAAAGTTCACTGGTACATGGAACGAAGCGAGGAGATGAGCCATGGCGGCGCCACCGGGTTCAAGCCGCCGGCGGGTATCTCCTTCAATCGCATCGCCCCGAATAAAAGTCTGGCCTCGACCCTGCTCGACCACGAGTTGGATGCGGCCCACATCGCCAGCCCCTGGGTGCTGCGCGCCAACGCTCTCGACCGCTCCAGCCGACACACCGGCAGCGCCACGGACTGGAGCAAAATCAAGCCGCTTTTTCCCGACCGCATGGCCGAGGCCGCGCGCTTTCAGAAGCAACACAAATTTCTGCCGGTTAATCACACTTACATCATCCGTGGCGATATCTACGAAAAGCATCCCTGGGTCGCTTTCAATTTGTATAATGGTTTTGTACGAGCCAAGGCGCTTGCACGTGAGAACCTGGTGGAGAACATTCCCTCGGCGCTGTTCTTTGGGCCGGAGTATCTAAACCGGACTGAAGAGATCATCGGCGAAGATCCGTTTCCCTATGGCATCAAAGCCAATGAGGCAATGCTCGAGACCATCACGGCATATTCCTACGAGCAGGGGTTGACGCCCAAAAAGATGAATTTCAAGGAGCTCTTTGCGGAAAGCACGCTCGATCTTTAACGAATCATCGCGCAAAGATGTGGAACCTAACCCTCCTCGGCTTTTCAGGGGCTACAAGAGGGTCGTCGAGAATCCGGAAGATTACACGGACTTTGAAGGGCTGGTAAGGCTTTATAACGATATCTTCAAACTTCGTTAGCCGTTGCGCCGAGTACCGTTCGCAGGAGACCAGAATGCCTAGACTGACTCTCAGTTTCATTTCCGCTTTCAACGAACGGGTAGATCCACTGATGAATGGAACAGTGAAAGCTGAGGGAATCGATATCGTTCCAACCTACTCGCATCCGTCGGAAACGTTCTGGCGCCAATTGAAGTTCCAGGAGTTCGACATTGCTGAAATGTCCATGTCGTCGTATTTGATCGCGCGGGCACGGGGTTTTGACATGATCGCGCTGCCTGTGTTTCCAAGCCGGCGTCTCTTCCACACCGAACTGTCCTATCATATTGACTCGGGCATCAAGGAACCGCGGGATGTAGTCGGCAAACGGCTAGGTGTTGGCGAATACCAGCAAACCGCGGCGCTATGGACGCGCGGCATACTCGAACACGAGTTCGGCGTGTCACAATTCAAAGTTCATTGGTACATGGAGCGCACCGAGGAGCTGAGCCACGGCGGCGCAACCGGTTTTACGCCTCCGCCGGGGATCTCGTTCCAGCGGATTCCACCGGACAAGAGCATGGCTTCGATGCTGGTCAATAATGAACTGGATGTGGCGGCGATCTCGAGCCCATGGAAAAACATGCCAAACGTCATAGGCCGCTCCCATCGCATCAAGGGAAGCGACGGCGACTGGAACAAAGTGAAACCGCTTTTTCCCGATCGCATGGCTGAAGGCACAAGGTTGTTTCAAAAATGGGGATTCCTGCCGGTTAATCACGCTTACATAATTCGCGGCGATATCTACAAGAAGTATCCCTGGGCGGCATTCAATCTTTACTCAGGCTTTGTCAAAGCAAAGCAATACTTCAACGAAAGGCTGATTGAGCGAATTCCAACTGCGCTGTTCTTCGGCTCGGAATACTTGGCCATGACGCGGCAGATATTCGGCGACGACCCCTATCCGTATGGCGTCAAGGCCAATCGCGAGATGCTCGCAACATTGATTAACTATTCTCACGAACAAGGACTGACGTCGAAGAAATTGAAAATCGAAGAGCTGTTCGCGCCCAGCACGCTCGACCTATAAAACAGTGCCTCGTTGGTTCACGATGGACCACCAACGAGGCACACTAGCGTCGATTAGTATCTCTGCTCCGATCAGGTACAGCCGCGGACCACGAACAAGAGCAAAAGTATCGGTATGGGAATGCCTAAAACCCAAAGAAGTATCCAACCGATTGCGCCCTTCTGATTGTTTAAGCTATGCATAATTCCTCCTTTTAAATACCGCCAAAGTCTGGCGTGAGATAATCTTTGTCAGCTCAATCCGCAAGGCATGTGCCAGGGCAGCCACACGCAGTTCTCGTCTAAAAACTAGTAGCGTCGCGTCTTACCGTCCCAAGCCTGAAACATCGTGGCTCATATGCGACACTGGCGCTCTGATACAAACTGCTTGCTCAAAACGATTAGAAAACGAAACACGAAGGCACTCGGTGTATGGCGATAGAGGTTCGAAGGAGCGGCGCGTGGAAAATGTGGCAACGGGTAGAGAGCCGGGACGGATCATAATGTATACGTCAGTGCTGGTAACGTTGCTTGACTCCCCGAACACTTCACAGTATTCACCGGGAGTATGAAACAAGCTCTTACATCAGCGATACTTTTGTTGTTGGCGGTTTGTTTCTTTGAGTCAGCGGTGGACGCCGCCGATCGCGTCAAGGCATCCTACGCGGCGGTGAATGCCAGCCAGTCACCGCTCTGGGTTGCTCAGGACAGGGGATTTTTTGCCAAGTACGGGATCGAAGCCGATCTAGTGTTTATCAGCAGCGGCTCACTGAACGTACAAGCGCTGGTCGGGAACACAGTTCAGTTCGCCGCCGGCGGTCCCGCTGCATTGGAAGCTCGGCTGCGCGGCCCGAAGTTAGTAACCATCGCGAATCCGCTGACGGTGCTCGCCTCGAATTTGGTGAGCCATCCGGATATTAAGAGCATCGACGATCTAAAAGGAAAAGTGGGCGCGGTTTCTCGTTTTGCGTCATCCTCGCATCAAGGACTCCGTTATCTCTTCCGCAAAAACGGTCTGAGCGAGAGCGATCTCAAGCTGCTGCAACTCGGCGGCGATAGCGGCC
>JAICEJ010000442.1 GCA_025924215.1 Candidatus Binatia bacterium | reverse complement strand
GTCAGCGTTGACAACTTATCTAGCTTGAAGAATCGATTTTAGTAGACCCAGCCTTTTCATCTGAATCTTCATAACTCGGCAGGTGCTGCCATAGTTTCCCTGTGCGACTTCTAAGATGGCAGCGGCCCCTTGCTCATCGCAGGGAATCGTAACAAGTTGAGGATGATTAGTTTTAGGCCGGGCCATTTTGAGAACCGAGCGTGCAGGTGATTTGCGCGAAGCCTTGGCAAGTAAATGTTCTTTCTCTTCGTACTTCAAGATAATTTCTGCATGCATAGAATCTCCTTGAGTCATCCTTAAACGCCGCTTTGCTGCAATTTTTTGGTCGGCAATAACTGTGGGTAAAGTTGGCAGCACTAATTCACGACGACACTGCGCATCTAATTAGTAGAACTCTTTGCCCGCGATTCAGTTAAACACTTGTGAAACGCATATAAAGCAGCAGCTTGTTCCCGGGAACTTTGGATCCGTTGGTTGATGATCATGCGTATGATCTTAGTGCGCCTATGATCCTCTTTCTCGTAACGCTGCATGACAGCTACGTAAGTTCGGTCGGCAATCGGTCTACTTTTCATAGCTCCGACTCCTAATGATAGGTATGCAAGCTACATCCGTTCTGCGCCTGGCTCGGGGCACAAGTAATCAGCGCACGGTGACTCGATAGGGAAACAAGCCTTCCGCTAAGCAATGGCCAGGCCCGGAGGATTTGGGAAAACCGGAGACAATACGAGAACTTCTAAGATATATGATAGTCCCACGGTTGGGAATAGCCCATTGGATGTTGTTGCTGAAATGAAACAGAGTCTCCAATTAAGCATCTTCTCGCGCATGGATTGTGGCTAATTTGGGATTGACTTGGCTAGAACTAGATTTCTAGTCTCATTGTTTCTTGAGTCAGTACGTAAACTCTCGATGCCTTCGCCTCAGTCCGACGGGTCACAATTACAAATTACCTTGATCATATGCTCCCCAGGTGATCGACATATCCATCTGGACGCCTTGGAGATCATAGTTCGCCCAACTTTAGTTGAGAATGACTTCTCAATAAAACCGCAGCGCGATTGACTCTAACGAGAGAAGCCCAAGGTTCTCTCAGGTTTAAAAGAAGCTTGAAAAAACCTCGCCGTTGACCGACCGAAGACATTTAGCAAAGAATGGATATGTCGATCACCTGGAGAGCATATGATCAAGGTAATTGTAAGTAAGTCGGTTTAATGAAGCCTTTTCGCCCTGTCCGAAACGATACTGGCTCTTTGAAGACCACACACCTAGCCGTGCTACTATCTCGAGGGTTCTGCGACTCCTTTCCTCCCAAATAGTGGAGTCTGAAGAGGAAGAAGCCCGTCAAGATCGCGTACGGCGGCGACGAGCAGCGGAGCACCATAAACAATTGCAAGGCATCAAAGGCGCGCCAGCCCGAGACAAAGCGAACGAAGCTCGATGACCTTCTCATGTGAGGCGCTCAGGCTTTTCGATGGGTTGTAGATCGGCCTTGCTCTAATATGAGGAAAAATTTTCGAGATTTACAGAGCGAATCGGCTGTTATCCTCCGGTCCGAGAAAGATGTCATGAATAATGCCGATGCCGATCGCACTGGCGGCATAGCGCTTGCTTTGACGCAAGTGCTCGCTTCCATTCAGCGCGCATCTTGAGATTGTTTCGGAACGCCTCGTCGATCACTGCTCTTGTGGTGGTGAGTGGTGGTGACAGGCTGCAACAAGACCATCGGTTGCCGCGACAGCTCTTTCAAGCCGATTTGTCTGACGGTAAAGCGCACGCCGCGGCGCGGAATAATTCAGGTTAGCTTGGGCGTAATCAGCGGAATCTCCTCGAGATCGACAAAAGAATGCGGGAACAGGCCCAGGGCCAGATCAGTGTCACCCGACCGCTCCATCGAGATTGCATCGGCATGGCTTCTGGCAAGAATGCTTAATTGATGCCAGGTATGCGGCGCGGAAACGGGCAAAGCTCGGCAGATGAAAATAACGCAGGCACGCCGGAGCCACCAGAGGGATTTTCCCGCTGAAATCGGCGGCATGATTTTTAGATTTTTTTTGCCTCCTCGACCGAGTTGAGCACCTTTCTGGCTTCAACATAGAAGATTTCATCTTGCGGCGTGAGCTCCAACTTGCGTCCCTTATGATCGAAAAGCTTCAAGGCGAGCTCTTGTTCTAATGCCTTGATCTGCAGGGATAAAGCGGAAGGAGTGAGCGCTTGGCAGCATCCTTAGGGGAGCCGCTTTGTACGATGAAACAAAAACCAGTTGCCTGATCTCCACAAAGATACTTTGGAAAAATGAATTGATCATTAAGCAATTAAGATTGACACGAGTTCAACTGCCTCGATAGGATCACCCGTAGATGACGAGTCCAAGGGACAGAATCGAGAGATCAGGCAAAGCTTTTCTAAGCGACCTGTGCCGCGTCGGCCGCGGAACTCCGGCGGGAGATTGGTTTCGTCGCTATTGGTTGTCCGTTGGCGTCGCCGGTGAGCTGCGTGACATCCCTCGAGCCGTTAGAGTGCTGGGTGAGGAATTAGTTTTATTTCGCGACAACCGCCGCAGGATTGGGTTACTTGGTCTTCACTGCCCGCACCGTGGCAGCTCTCTGGAATATGGCGATATCGAGAACGGCGGGATTCGCTGCCCGTATCACGGATGGTTGTTCGATGTCTCCGGTCAGTGTTTGGAGCAACCGGCGGAACCTGAGGGAAGTATTTTTTGCCGCAAAGTAAAGCATCTCTCCTATCCCGTTGCAGAGCTCGGTGGATTGATTTTCGCCTATATGGGTCCCGAGCAGGAGAGCCCGCCGCCATTGCCGCAGTATAAAGCTTTGGTCGATCCAAATGGCCAGAGATCGTTAGAAGCAACCCGCCAGTATGATTATAATTGGTTCAATTTCATCGAGAATGGCGCCGACCCGGCGCACTTTTCGATCCTCCATCGCGCGGATCCCAACGACGGCACTTGGCGCAGCTGGTTTTTTAATTTCAAAGACATTCCGCCTTTTGACGCGGTGGAAACTTCCTACGGCATGAAAGTGATCTCGCGCAAACCAGGACCGACAGCCGATACTGAGTACGTCGATGAGAAGAGCTTTGCTCTGCCGAGTATTTTGCAAATCGGCGATACCGAATTTACCCATTTTGAAAAATCCAAAGAGGCGCTGGCCGCAGGCTCGCACAATGCGCATTTTATGTTTGTGACGCCCAGCGACGATGATCATTTCACGCTGTTCACCGTCAACCATTACACCGGCCCCGATCCGGAATTTTTTCAGAAGCTTGAGCCGAGCCGGCGCATTGCGCCAAAACTCCAAAAGAAAGAATACGACCAGCGCCGGTACTCGCCTTTTCGGGGCAGCGTCCGCAGCGAAGACATTATGAGCCAGTCAACGCAGGGAACCATCGCCGAGCGTAAAGAGCAGCTTGGAACTTCGGACAAGGGCGTCATCCTGCTGCGAAAGATCATTCTCGGGGCGATTGAGACGATGCAAGAAGGAGGAGTTCCGAAAGGAGTTTCTCTGCGCGAAGAATCTGCCAAGGAGATCCATATCGACTCTTTCACCGGCATTAGAGCCAAAGGAGTCTTTTGATTTTAAAACTTCCGGCAACACTCTTGCCTTTTCTGATGTCAGCGTTTCTCGGGATCCTTTCGCTTGCCAGCGCGGCCGAAGCCGCGCCGCTGCGTGTCGCCTACAGCGCCATCAGCGGCGCCATGTCGTCTCTCTGGATAGCGCAAGAAGCGGGCTACTTTAAACGGGAGGGGTTGGATGTCGAGTTGCTTTACATCGGTGGCGGCTCGCTGTTGATCCAATCGATGATCAGCGGCGATGTGCCGTTTGCGTATGGACCTTCAGTGCCGGTGATCAATGCTTCCCTTCGCGGCGCCGATCTCGTTCTAATCGGCAACACCGGTAATTCTTTGGTGTTCTCGATCATGTCCCGGCCGGAAATCAAACAGCCGGCAAATCTCAAAGGCAAAAAAGTCGGTGTGACGCGCCTTGGCGGCTCCACGGATTGGGCGCTCGACGCGGCATTGAAGCAGTGGGCGCTTGAGCGGCGCGAGATTACTGTAATTCAAACCGGGGGCATGCCTGAAGGGCTGGCTGGTTTGATGGCAGGCGTCTTGGATGCTGTGGTGCTCTCGCCGCCCAGCAATTTCAGAGCGGCGAAAGCCGGCATGCACGAACTGGTCGATGTCGGCCAATTGAAAATCGTTTTCCCCAACACGCCAGTCTCGACGACACAATCGTTCATCAAAGGAAATCGGGATACCGCATTGCGCTTTATGCGAGGTTTCGGCCAAGGTCTCAATCGGCTGCGCAATGATAAAGAGTTCAGTATGAAAGTTCTATCCAAGTATACCAAAGTCACCGACAGCGAAACTTTGGCCCAACTC
>JAICEJ010000441.1 GCA_025924215.1 Candidatus Binatia bacterium | reverse complement strand
CGCAGTCCCCCGCCGCAGGCTCACCAGCGCTGCCAGGTTCTAACACGAGCATTACTAGTGCAAAATCAATCGCTGAAGGGGCAACGCTGAGCGGTTCGCTCGTGCCGGGCCAAGAGCGGCATTTTTTCCAATTCACCGCGTCCAGCCCCAAAACACGGGTTATCGTACGCAAGCGCTCTAAAGCCGGCTTTCAAGGGGCAGTGGACGTTTACGATCAGAATGAGAAGAGGGTTGCTCAGGTGCGCGAAGGCGTGACCCTGCTCCCGGGCATAAATCCTGAGGACCAACCTCTCACTCTTGCCTTTGAGAGCCGTCCTGGCGAGCTGTACTACATAATGGTCTCAGTGCTTGCATCCAATACCCGTGGCGACTACGAAATTACGGTGCGGAAAGAGTGAGTAATATCCTAGGCGAGGACCGGGCCGTGATGTAAATCCCGGTCCAAAAGCCCACCGATCTGTTACACGGCATTGATCATCGTGCGCAGTCCTTTGGGGGGCAGTTCTTTACTTTCAACGATCAGCGTCGGGTTCTATCGGCCAAAGTCCAATCGACGAGAGGCTTGGGGTGATTTTTTCTTTTGCTCTAGACGTTCCCACGGAAATCCATTCTTCGACGACCGAGTCCGGTACTGTGATGGCCTTACAGAGCATAGAACCGCTCGGCGACCGGGCGGTCGAGCTTCAAAAGTTTTTCCACTAACCCGGCGCTGATCTCGCGCTGATTTGCAAAAACAGATTCGCCGTCTGCGCAGCGCGCGCAGCATGCGCACGATTTCATCGGGCTCTCTGTCCGATTTTTCGCCGCGACGTGCTCAGCCCGTTGATGGGGATTTTGACGACTGACGGTCTCTTTGGTCGAGAGCAATACCTCGAAGCCTTTTTGCTCGGCGCGATAATCGAACGGGCTATTCACCACCGTTGCATCGACCGAGCCTCCGATCAGCGCGGCGAAACGGGCGTCGCGCGCTGCCGGCGATCGATAGTAGCGTGACATCTTTGCTGGGTCGAGACCATTGCGGCTGAGCAGCTGATAGATCGCGAAATTCGCTAAGCTGGCCAACGTGTTGATCGCCAGCGTTTTCCCTTTGAGGTCCTTGACGCGGGGGCGATATTTGGACGCGAGATGATCGCGTAGCCGCCCGATTTTGTACGGCAATCTTCTGGGCGAAGAAGAAAGAACGAATCTAACCATTGACAAAGCCGATTAACTGATTAAAGGGAAGGAGCACGTAGGCACTCCATCTCGTCAGGCTTACGCTACCTGCTCGAACCATACCCCTCCTGAAATCAGCGATTGACGAATCTCGCTGCCGCCGAGAGAAAGACGATACTGCCGATTCGCGCAAGCGTTTCGATTGCGCCGACCAATTCTCCTACCAGGTATGGGCAGAAGTTGTCAGCAAGGAGTGACAAACCGCTCGATCCACAGACTCCCAATCGAGGGGTGTTCAGGGCAGTGGTTTTAATAACGAGTCCGGAAATCAGCAACTTCGGAGAAACAAAAATCTTAACGAAAGGAGGTTCTATGAGAACAAGTGCTTTAGGTTTTGTTCTAGCGTTTCTATTAGTCGGGTGTAGCAAAAATGATGTGTCAAGGAATGACCAGCCTAGTCAAACAGCCACCGTAGCGGCAGATAATAGTGGCCTTAACGTCCGAGACCGTGACGACGCGACGAAGACTTCGGGAGATCAATCTGAGAGTGAGGCGGACCGGACAATTACTCAAAACGTCCGGCAGGCTGTTGTAGCGGACGACTCAGTCTCCACGAATGGCAAGAACGTAAAGATCATCACGGTTGATGGCACGGTGACGCTACGTGGGCCGGTTAAGAGTGAGCAAGAGAAAACTAATATCGGTGCCAAAGCGCAGCAGATTGCTGGTGTAAAAAGAGTCGATAACCAATTGGAGATCGCAAACTAAATTTAAAGGAGAAAAGTATGTCAAAATCAGTTTTTTGTTTAAGTGATAATGAAAGCCAAGCCGAAAGGATGGTCCAAGAGCTGAAGGCTGCGGGCTTTTCCAACAATGATATCTCGGTCCTGTTCCCTGACAAATCGGGAACGAAGGATTTTGCTCACGAACAGCACACCAAGGCACCGGAGGGGGCCGCTACAGGAGCAGGCACCGGGGGAGTGCTAGGAGGAGCTTTGGGATGGCTGGTGGGCATTGGGAGCTTGGCCATTCCTGGCGTCGGCCCATTTATAGCTGCGGGACCGATCATGGCCGCTCTGGCCGGTGCCGGTATAGGCGCCGCCGTCGGCGGGCTAACCGGAGCGCTCGTAGGCATGGGTATTCCTGAGTATGAGGCCAAGCGATACGAGGGAAAAATCAAAGAGGGCAACATCCTGATTTCCGTGCACTCGGAAGATAGCGATGAAGTAAAGCGCGCAGAGGATATTTTTGAACGTGGCGGCGCCCATGACATCTCGTACAGCGAAGAGAAAGGCGTTCCCAAGCAGGAAGAAAGGCGCGTTTAGGCGGGCTTTGTTGCGAGTCCGCAGCTAGATGGGCGGACTCGCACCTTTAAGACTTGTTCGTATCGAATATTAACATCGACCTTTTTGGAGGAAAGTAAATGAATGCTTTAGAACTTCTTAAGACAGACCACAAGACGGTGAAAGAACTATTCGAAAAGGCAGAGGGAAGCGAAAACAAGAAACAGCAGTTGCAACTTTTTGAAAAGATTAAAACGGAACTAGAAACTCATACGCTTATTGAGGAGACGGTTTTCTATCCGGCCGTAGCAAAAAACGAAGAGTTAAAAGATATGGTGCTTGAATCTCTCGAGGAGCACAAGCAGGTAAAGACTCTCCTCCGCGAGATGGAAAATCTGACCGCGGATAGCGAGAAGTTTGAACCTAAACTTAAAGTGTTAATGGAAAACGTGGAGCATCATGCGGAAGAAGAGGAAGAGGGAAAAATGTTTCCCAAGATACGAAAACTCATGAATGCTGAGGCTCTTGATCAGTTAGGTCGCGAGCTTGAAGCGGCTAAAAACAAAGAAGTACGAAAAGCCAGCTAACGACGGCTCGCTGTCTCAGGGAACTCAAAGGCTTTCGTGCTGGTGCTGTTCTTTCGCTCAGCGGCTGCCAAGCTATGATCGGCAGTACCGCTGGGCGGGTGGAATGTTTGCTTTTAGACGTTGTGCTTTGGCGGCCAGTTCTTTACTTTTTTTGATGATCAGCCCCGGGCTCTTTCGAGCAAACGTCCAAGCGACGCCTGTTGCGGCTTGGCGGTGATTTTTTCTTTGGCTCTAAACGTTCCCACGGAAATCCATTCTTCGACCACCGCTTCGGTACGTGAGATCGGGGTTTTGCGCATCGGTGTGGCTCCGAATACCGGTCTTTGGGCTGATGATCTCGTGGCCGTTCTCTTAGCGAGTGCGGCATGCTTCGCGGAATCACGCCTCTGCCTGTGTCCTTCACTAGCAGATTAATAGGGTTGGCGTTTACGGCGTAGTTCAGCGCGAACAATCCGAACCGCTTCTTCGCTTCGACCGCTGCGAGGTTTTAATTACCTATTTGTTTTCATCCGCGTCCTTTTTTCGCATTATCCCGGCGGCACGGCGCTGCCGACTTCCACCCCATGCGACCTCCACCAACTTGTGAGGCCGTAGCATCGCGAGGCGTTCGAGGTTCTTACAATCCCCTCGGTGGATCGAGATGCCGCCGCCCTGCGCGGTGACGTAGCCGCCAATGGGCTCGCCCGCCACAGGCCTGCAACAACCTGCAATCTTGGTCAGAACATTGCTGGTACCCTGCACGAGCAAGCTGCTCTGCGAAGCTGTGGAAGGCGATGATGCCGCAGTGCTCGGCGCTTGAGGAGACACCTCGGTGCCGAGCGCCTGGCCCAGCCGCGCAGCGCTGATGTCGCCGCAACCGAGCGCTGCTAGCAGGTCCTCCGGCCGCCGCATCTTGAAGCGTTTGGTGAGTTCGGCAATGTTGATCTCGCTGAGCCCCAAGCGCCGGTGCTCACGCTCCAGCACGGTCCGGCCCTGGGCTACGTGCGCTTCATGATCTTGCTGCTTGAGCCAGCGACGGACCTTCGCGCGCGCAGGGGCCGTTTTCAGATATCCAAGATTGGGATTCAACCAGTCGCGACTAGGATGGCCTTCGCGCGTCGTCAAAATCTCTATTTGTTGGCCGCTAACGAGTGCCTTCGTAAGCGGGACCATAATCCCGTCAACCTTGGCGCCGCGGCAGCGGTGACCCACCTGCGTGTGAACCGCATAGGCAAAGTCGAGCGGTGTCGCTTCAGCGGGGAGGTCTATTTTATGACCCTGCGGCGTGAGCTCTTAGTTCCGATCGTGGAAAGCCGCTTGCTTGAAGCGCTCGATAACGTCTTAGCCCGGCGGCGCTCTCTCCCCGGTTTCCTGGAAACCGCGTGTCCATGCGAT
>JAICEJ010000440.1 GCA_025924215.1 Candidatus Binatia bacterium | reverse complement strand
GGAACGACGCACCGAGAAGAACTTATCTAAGAAATTTTCCTAGCCCTCACTTGGATACTTAAGTAACCAGCTTTGGGTTGAAGTAGACGTCCGATTCTACAACCTAAATTCCCCTTTCCTGTAACTAACTACAACACTCCCCAGAAAACCTATTGACGCCGGCACCCTTGCGATGCTATGCGGTTCTAGGCAGTTATTGGTATTTATTGGAAGTTCTTGGATATCATACACACTATTGCTAATTCAGGGCTTAGGTCATGAATACTTTACTGAGAGAGAACGTGTAAGGCCAAATTCTAATCGTCGAGTGGGAGGCGTAGATGAAACTGCTACTTACTAATGCTTTCGTATCCCGTGGCAATAACAAAAATGGGCAAACAAAAATGTTGGCTGTAGCTCTTTTCGTCTTCGCATTGATGGTTCCATCCACTGGGCAGGCACAACCCTATACGGCTGCCGCAAAGGCTGTAAATGCAGACAAGAAGCCAGCGCCGCCCACCGAGATCAACTACACCGTCACGGAGGTTTTTCCTCTTGAGGGTAAATTCATAGCAGCGGTTAATAGATCTCGGGAATTGGCGCTCATCGGTGATTTTGCCGGTTCCTTTGTCGATAAAAAGCGCAAGGTCACAGACTTTGAATGCGCCTCTGATGGCGCGACTCAACGTTTAACAACACCTTTGGGAATCAATAATCACGGCGACATTGTTGGATTCTGTCATGATGATTTGGGTGAGCGAGAGACCGGTTTCTTGCGTAGTAAAAACGGCGCTCTGATCCAGTTTAACGCACCCAGTTCTACATCAACCGTCGCGTGGGGCGTCAATGATTTCGGGGAGATCGTCGGGCAATCGTCGGGCACTTCTGGGGCTTTCAGTTTTATTCGCAGCAGCGATGGCCACTATCAAAACATTTCGCCGCCAACGATCGAAGCTCTGGTACAGGCCGTCGCGATCAATAACAGTTTAAAGGTGGTCGGTCACTACTCGGACACTAACGGTCGACATGCATTTTTATGGGACAACGGACAGTTTACTGAACTGAGAGTTCCCGGTGCTACTGGTAACAGCGATGTTCGGCAACTCAACAACAACGATCAGGCACTGATGTTTGCTACCGTCGATGGTGTCGCAGCTTACTATTTATACACTGATGGAAGTTACCTTCGAATTAACAGCCCTGACGGCTATACCTGGCAAAGTGTAAACGCCCTAAACGATAATGGGGAATTAGCCGGCTTTGCCTTCGATGATCAGAACGCTTTTTTCGACATCATTGCTAAACCGAGCAAAAAGTAATGCGCAGCAATCACAAGATCGAGCAACCTACCGCGTGACTCTCGCAAATCGACTTCTAAGCGACTCGGGACGAGTTAGTTCAATGCTCTGCAACGTCGACGTAGTTTCCCTCAGGGTCGGGCACGTGATATTGGCCATAGCGACATGACTGCAGCAGCCCCGATACGACCTTCTGCTCCGGAATATTGCTGGCTGGGCGAGGCGCGAGATTCGCCGGATCCACGCTGATCACCGTTTCCAAATCTTTTTTAAAAGTCTCCACGCTTTCAACCTTAAAGCCTACGTGATCGAATCCCGGACCTCGATGCTCCGCCTCGGGGTAATCCTGAATTTTCCACGGAGTCAGGACCAGAGTCACCTTGCCGTCGGTGAGATAAAAATTTGGATCCTCCAAAGCCTTTTCTTCCTCCTTGAACTCAAAAACGTCCATATAAAATCGGGCCATGGCCTCAGGGTCAATGGCGCGAATGGTTATATGTTTGATGTAACGCTCCTGCTCTCTTGGCGTCTCGCTCCAAACACCTCTAATATTTTGCGAATCATGCTGCGCCAAATCGAATAAATGACCTTCCGGATCATGAGAACTGTAAGCCGCGAAAGGCCGATTGGCCGGTCGTTTTACCGCGCCAACTTTCGGGTAGCGTTCTTTCATGCGCGCAAACACGGTGTCGAGGTCATCGACCTCAATGCCAAAATGATCAATGCCTCCCGGATAACCTGGCGCCCTTCTAAGAAACGCGAATCCGATGTTTCCATCGCTGACGATGATGGTTCGCTCGTATGGTCGCACAACTCGCTTCGACCCTAAAACCGGCGCGCCGAACATTTTCGCATGAAGCTCGTCCGAAGTTTGCGCCTTCGCCGTAAGCGCAAACAGCAGCTCGTAAAACCTGGCCACTCGAGGAGCATCCTGGCACATCACCGCCACGTGTCTGATTCTAGCTTGCATCACTCGACCTCCTTTTCAGCCGCAGATAGAGGCGCGCCGCCCCTACCAATTTTGAAAACACCCAATTTTTATCTTCGCGTATACTCCGACTCCAACTTTTTAAAGAAGCCTTCCTTCTCAAGTTCATCGAGGACGCTCTCATCAAGAAACCGGTTTAGCTCAAATTCCGCCTTCGGCCGTCCGGTTTCCTCCTGTATCAGATCTATAACCGCTGACATCCCGTTTCGGCCAACACGCGGGGGAAAGGAAAAAGCATTTTCGTAAAGATCGTAAAACTCTCTGGCCGCCGTTAAGTTGACCCTCAGGTGTTTCCCGGCAATGGCGATAAATTGCTCTCTTCGCTGATTGTCCGCGGTTCTAATCTGATAAATGGCTTCGCTGAGTGCTTGCATGAATCGCTTGACGTGGTTTCGTTCTTTCATCAAGAAGGACCGGCGCATAATAATCGTTCGATCAGGAAATTCCGGCACTGGCTTGGATAGGTCGGCCAAAACCGTCATGCCTTTCCGCAGCGCATCCTTCGTTACGCCGTACGTAAGCACCGCCGCATCAATCGTACCGGATTCGAGGGCGGCCAATTGTGTCGGACTTCCCCCGACCACGAGCAAGTTCACCGCCTCGAAAGGAATCTTCCACTCTTTGAGCACTAAGCGAACAGCGACCGCATTCGTTCCTGCCAGACTGACCACGCCTATTTTTTTTCCGCGCAGATCTTCGGGTTTACGGATTTCTTTTCTGGTGACGAGGTTGAACATCTGACGGTTAAGATGCCCGCCAACCATCACGATGTCCCCGCCCGCCAGAACTGTCCTGATTGGAGTCATGGCCGCAATATTGGCGGACTGAGTATTGCCACTAACAAGGGTCTGCATCCCAAGGGGTCCGCCGGGAATAACGAGCAAATCGACGTCGAGCCCATATTTTTCGAAGATGCCGGCGCTCTTCGCAACATAAAGAGGTAAACCTGAACCGCCTAACCCAGCGCTGGTATGGATGTGACGTTCTGCAGCAGACAAGATCGCAGGCGAGGCCAAAAATAGGAAAACCAGCAGCAGTCGGATTTTTTTCGACATATTCACTGTTACTGTGGTCGACCCTACTGCGGCAAAAGAACGGCTGTCAAGCTCTGTCCTTTTAGTTCGAGATTCCCAGGCGCCGGCATGTTACTACGCATAAGACGTCAGCGATCGTCGATGTGGCGCGGCGTCCTTTTTACATAAGAAGCGAAGCGGCTGAAAGCGGTTGATACAAAAGACGAGAGTGTGATTAGCTTAAAGATAAATTTGCTACTGACCATGTAGTTGAACACCGATGGACCGCAACGGGTCTCTTCAAACTGATGAAACTCTGGAACGACGAAACCACATGGACCGATAATAAGCGGTCAAACGTTGTAATGCTGAGTCCCTGGAAACATCGTTTTTCAACGCCCAAAACGTCGCTAAGCTTTGAATCACCCTTATGTGCGAAAGTCATTATGACGAACTAAGATGTTGCCGCCGAATCGCCAATGCTTCACCAAATAAGAGCCCTAATCTTCCTTGAGAGTTCATCCAATGTAAATGGTTTGACGATGTAGTCGTTGCATCCGACGTCTAACCAAGCTCTTAGATCGGCGGGCCGGAACATTGCCGTCGCTGCCAAGATCGGAATGTTTTTAGTCTGAGGATTTGACCGCAATATCTTGGTCGCTTCCCAACCATTCATCTCTGGCATCATAGAATTCATCAGAATCAAGTCTGGTTTCTCCGCGACAGCTGTATCAACGCCCTCCTTGCCGTTCTTAGCGATGATGGTAGTGAAACCCAGCCACTCGATTTGGCGCTGCAGGACCTCCCGCAATTCGGGATGATCTTCGACAAGCAGAATCTTAGTCATCGTGATACGGATCCCGCTTATTTCTGCCGACTACGACCAGTTTACGTCTGTCACTCAACCGTTGCTCATTTGAGACTAGTCAACGAGCTGCTGCTCGTCAACCGTGCTATAGTCTTCGCCTCATCATAATCCGCACGAACATGAAAGAAAGATCGCCGGGGACTTAAGACCTTTACTGGATCTGACGCGTCGCTCCACTCCGCGACGATGACTTGGTGAGTTGCGCGACCATAAGTTGGCTATGGCGGGGCCGGTGATGTTCTGCACTACGCTGAAAAT
>JAICEJ010000439.1 GCA_025924215.1 Candidatus Binatia bacterium | reverse complement strand
CGTAAACAGACCCTGCGTCGTTGGGAAAGGAATGGTGAGTGTAGTGCTGGTACCGGATGAGGCGCGAGCCTGTGCGATCAGACTACCATTGCGATAAAAGTTCGCCGCCGGCAGACCGAAACCAAGGTTAGCAAAGCCGCCACCGGTGATCGTGAAGCTCGACGGCGGTGAAGCCAAGTCAATTGGATTAGGTGTGATGGAGTCGACTTCTCCAATTATCACTGTGATGGTATCGCCGTGGGGAAACGTCAGCAGAAAGGTGCCGTGAGACGAAGGAGTCCACTGAACTGAATACATTCCATCATTCGCGATCTGGTCGCTGCCCGTCCCATCGTCGGTCAGAGTTACTGATTCGCTTCCTGAATTGACATCAATGACGACATTACCGTTGGGGTTCGCGCAGTTGATGTGTAATGCGGATAAATCAATCGGAGTGCCGACCTCACCATTGATCGTGTTTGCGATGGGTCTGACCCTCGTAAGAACTGTCGAGTCGGAACAGGTTAGCGCCCCGTTAGCGTTAAGGCGCTTTTGCGTAACGGTGTTCGCCATGGAACTGACGCTATCGCCGCCGGCCAGAATCAAATTTTTAATTGCGATCCAGTCGAAACTCGGGTCGGCCCCTTTCAGTAGCGCCGCGACGCCCGTGACATGAGGAGTGGCCATTGACGTGCCGCTCGATATTCCGTAGTTGCCATTGCGCATGGTGCTCAAAATCTCACTGCCTGGGGCGCCGACATGAACGTTGCGCCGACCGTAATTTGAAAAGATTGCTAGTCCATCGGCTCTCGTTGTTGCAGCTACGCAGATAACATTTGGCAAGTAGGTATTGCATGGATAGAAAGGTATCTGATCATTGTTCAAGCCAAATCCAAAGAAATTGCCATTGCCCGCAGCGGTAATGAACAGAATCCCGCTTTGGCCTTGAAGTTCAATGGCATCAATCAGCGCCTGTGAGAAGTCTCCTCCGCCCCAGCTATTGTTGGTGGCGACAATGTTCAGGCCGCGATCTTTCATGATTCTGACGTACTCCAAGCAATCGATGGCGGCTTCCGTACTTCCAGAACCGCTGGCGTTTACGAATTTGCACGCCATAATCTTTACATTCCAGTTGATTCCGACAACGCCGATGCCGTTATTTCCCACAGCGCCGATTGTCCCTGCCACATGAGAGCCGTGGTTGTTATCGTCCATGGGATTTGAATCGTTGTTTTGAGTATCGATGCCATAACAATCATCGATATAGCCGTTCGCGTCATCGTCGATACCATTGTTGTTACAATCGGCCGTGTTGCGAAACATGTTTGGCGAAAGGTCCGGATGATTATAATCAACTCCAGAGTCGATAATTGCTACTATAACATTGCTGTCACCGGTCGCGATGTTCCAGGCGCTGGTTGCATCGATGTCAGCGCCCGGCGTGCCGCCCGACTGCCCTGTATTGTTAAGACCCCACAATTCGCCAAACCGAGTCTCATTTGGAACCGCGGTCGTATGTACAATGTAATTAGGCTCAGCGTACAAAACATCAGGGTTGTTACGAAAAATTTGAGTTGCCTCTTCCACCGTTATGCCGCGGCCAAGTTTAACCACCTCGGCGTTTTGGAGTACCTTGAAAGCCTTCTTGCGCGTTCCGAATACACGAAACCGCGCAAGGTCCTTTTGACTTTCATCGACTTCCGAGCGAAATTTGACGATGATCTCATCCGGAACATATCTCTGGTTTTGTGTCGGTTGGGCAGCCATGACAGGGGAAAAGCTTGCAAACAAAAAAGCTAGGAACAATGCCAGCGATAATGGTAGTTTGATCATGAGCAACTCCTGTGGCTGACCGTTGAATGTTCCACAGCGCGACTAGTATCAAAATAATAGGGAGCCCCTTCCGGCTCCCGTCCGCAACATCATATGTTGCGGACCGCAGCTACTTAGTACGTTTCATAACCACAGGTCAAGGGCCGATATATACAATCGATTTGTGATCATTTCGGGGACCCAGACTGGGAGACCGTGCGTGTTTTTTCGTAGTCGGGTGCATAGCGCGCGGAATATGCCTCGAGCAGCATTTCTCCGAAAAGTAGACGCGCGCAGCGCCTGCCTTCATCTGCTGGTTGAAGTGAGGGAGAGCCCGAGCGTTTGGATCGTTGGCAGGCTGACAAGGCAGCGGATGGGAGAAGCCGCTAGCGGATAGCGCAGGCCTCCGGTCAGAAATTCGGCATGCTCCGACGTATCGCCATACCGCACGGTTAATAGTCAATAGGACATGCTGCGGTTTGATGATATTTGCGACGCGTCGATCACTGCTAATGCGCATGGCATCGATGTGGATCGAAGTACAGAGGTAGATTTTGATTCGCCGCGCCGCCGAGAGCCTTTCGTTGGCTGCGCTGCGGTTCGTTAGTCTTGCGCGTTAACTTTGCTGCGGCGAATTTGCCATTTTGACTCCGCCCGCCGCATCCTTTACATTGATTTTTATTCTCAATTTATCCAAGGCGGCTTAATGGTAGACATGGGCAAGGTCGTGTCGCTCTCAAAGCGGCGCGGCTTTATTTTTCAATCGAGCGAAATTTATGGAGGCACCGGTTCGTGCTGGGACTATGGACCGCTGGGCGTGGAGCTCAAAAACAACGTTAAGGCAGCGTGGTGGCGTGACAGCGTGCAGTCGCGGCCGGATATGGTGGGGTTGGATTCGTCGATTCTGATGCATCCGAGAGTTTGGCAGGCGAGCGGCCATCTCGACCATTTCACCGATCCAATGGTGGATTGTCGGGCATGCAAAAAGCGATTTCGTGCAGACAAGCTCGAAGAGATGGAATGGGTTCATTATTGCGAAGCGACAAAAGGCAATAAGTTTATCGTGCCTCCTGGCGAGGCCTGTAAACACTGCGGCGCCAGACGCACGCTGTGCCCGGCTTGCGGCAAGGGCGAGCTCACCGAACCGCGCCAGTTTAATTTGATGTTTAAAACTTTCATGGGTCCGGTGGAGGAGGACGCCGCGGTCGTTTACCTGCGGCCGGAAACCGCTCAGGGTATTTTCGTCAACTTCGATAACGTTCTTCAGTCCATGCGCATGAAGCTGCCCTTCGGTATTGCGCAGATCGGCAAGTCCTTCCGTAACGAGATCACGCCGGGCAATTTCACTTTTCGCAGCCGTGAATTCGAACAGATGGAAATCGAATTTTTCGTCATGCCCGGCACCGATGAAGAATGGCATCAAAGATGGGTTGATGAACGGTTTGCTTGGTATCCAAAATACGGCATCCGCAAAGAGAACCTGCGATTACGCGAGCATGAGAAGGACGAGCTGGCGCATTACGCAAAGCGCACTGCCGATATCGAGTATCTATTCCCAATGGGCTGGAGTGAATTGGAAGGCGTCGCCAACCGCACCGACTTCGATCTGAAACAACATGCGCAGTTTAGCGGCAAAGCGTTGGAGTACTTTGATGAAGAAAGCAAGCAGAAGATCGTTCCCTACGTGATCGAACCTTCCGCCGGCGCCGACCGCGCGACACTGGCGTTTTTGGTCGACGCCTATAAGGAAGAGGAAGTTAGATCGGAGAAGCGAGTTGTTTTGAAATTTCATCCCGAACTCGCGCCGATAAAAATCGCGGTATTGCCGCTATTGAAGAAAAACGATCGTATCGTTGAGACCGCAAAAAAGCTCATGCTGGATCTGCGCAAACGCTGGCACGCTGTCTACGACGACACCGCCTCCATAGGCCGGCTTTACCGGCGGCAGGATGAAGTAGGCACGCCGTTTTGCGTGACGATAGACGTTCAAACCGTCGGCGATAATAAGTCGGCTGCCGATGAAAAAGTCACCATCCGCGACCGTAACACAATGCATCAAATTCGTGTGCCGCTGGCTAACGTCGAAGTCGTTATGTCGGAGCTAATGACCGGCCATTGGAACAACGTCGCGCGAAGTTCTGGCGTTGCTACTGTCGCTTCTGCCGACGATCTCGCTCCAATCTAACGCGTCGGCTTGAGCTGGAGCGACGGCGCCAGGTAGCAAGCAGTCTTCCTAAAATCTGTTTAGACCTTAAAAGGTAACGACGATTTACCGCTACTATCTTCGCATCAAGTTTCTTATCGACCGCTATCGGCGTCAGCTCATTCTCGGAGTGCTCTCACTGATCGGAACGGATGTCACGGGAATTGCGCTCCCATGGCTGATCAAGGAAGGCATCGATGCGGCAGTGCAGAAGAAGTCGGCCGGCCTCTCGCTGATTTATTTTCCCTTGCTGATCCTATTGGCGGCAATCCTCCAGGGCTTTTTCCGCTACTGCTGGCGCATCAATATCAACGGTTTTTCGCGCAAAGCGGAAGCCGATTTGCGCGAAAAAGTTTTTTCTCATCTGCAGAAGCTCCCGCTCGGCTATTTTCAACACAACAAGACCGGCG
>JAICEJ010000438.1 GCA_025924215.1 Candidatus Binatia bacterium | reverse complement strand
ATAGAAAATGGTTGAACAGTTATGAAAGGTGCTTCCACATTATGGAATCGAAGTCGCTTGGGGCGCGGGTTCTGGAAAAATCCATCGATCTGCTCTATTCGTTCGAATCCCACCGTCCTGAGCAGTCGCTGTTTCAGATCAGTCGCAACTTAGGATTTCCCCCGAGCACTGTGCGTCGGCTCTTGAAGGTGATGATATCGCGGCGGTTGATCCAGCAGGATGCCGCGACCAAGCTCTATCGGCTCGGGCCTGGGCTCTTCTATCTGGCCTCGGTGGCGCGCGAGGGACTGGAGATCAGGAAGATTGCTCTGCCGTTGATGGAGCGACTGCGCGATCTCACCGGAGAAAATGCGATATTGCACGAATTGCGTGACCGCCAACGCGTGTGTATCGAGAAAGTCGAGAGCAAGGAAGTGCTGCGAGATTCTCTGCGGGTGGGCGATCAGTTTCCGGCGCACGCGGGTGCGAGCGGCAAGATCCTCTTGGCGTATCTCCCTCCCCAGGAGCTCAAGGAGTTTTTGAAATCGGCGCGCGGCTTGAAAGCGCTGACCCCGCGCACGATCACCGATCCGAAAAAACTCGCGGCGGATCTGGCTCGCACAAAGAGACAGGGATATTCCTATAGTTGCGGCGAGCGCGTCATGGATGGACTTTGCGCCATCAGCGCGCCGATCTTCGATAGCGAAGGCCGGGCACCCTACTGCCTGACGATTACCTTGACGCCGTTCAGACTGCAGGCGAAGGGAAAAAGCAAGCTGGTGGAGGCCGTCAAGCGATTCGCCGCCGAGATCTCACATAAGCTCGGCAGCGGTAGCGCGAGTTCCGTACCGGCGGCGCGTGTAGCCGGCGGCAGACGAGTGCGACAATGACATATTCTAGAAATATGCGAGCGACAGCGGCGCAAAGCCTTGCCCGGTTCATCTGTGATCTAAGCTATGCGCAGATTCCGGCCGACGCTGTGTGGCGCTGCCGGGAGCTATTGTTGGATCAATTGGGTTGCCAGCTGATCGGCGCCAGTGTGCCTTGGAATCAGCCGGTCTATCGATTTGTAAAAAGCGCGAAAAGTGGCGGCCCGGCACGGATCGTAAAATATGGCGATGAAGTTCCGCTTGACGACGCGGTCCTCGTGAATGGAACCTTCGCGCAGGGTTGCGAGCTCGACGATTACTACGATCAGGGCGGCGGCCATCCCGGCGCGGCAACAGTGCCCGTGATTCTCGCGCTCGCGCAGCAGCAGACGGTCAGCGGGCAGAAGCTCATCACCGGTATGGTCGCCGGCTATGAAGTCGGCTGGCGCATCGGCCGCGCGCTCTTGCCGGAATTGATGACGCGCGGCTATCACGCGCAAAGCACGGTGGGCGTTTTCATCGCCGCCGCTGCCGCAGGCAAAATTCTTCGCCTCGATCCGGAGCAGATGACTCACGCCCTGGCGATCGCCGGCAGCCATTCCGGCGGTACCATGGAGTACGACCAGAGCGGCGGCGAAGTGAAACGGTTACACAACGGTATGGCGTGCTGCGGCGGGCTCCGCTCCGCGCTGCTGGCGCAGATCGGCCTCACCGGACCGCCAACGATCTTCGAAGGCGAGCGCGGCATTCTGAAAGTCATGTCGGGGACTAGGAATGTCGAGCCGATCGTCAAGAACCTCGACGCCGGCAATGAAGATCTCGCGCTCTATCATGCGGCGATGAAGCGTTTTCCGGTGAATGCCAGCCAGCACTCGCCGATCGAGCTGCTCGACAGTCTTGTCCGCGATCACAACATCGACCCGCGCCAGGTTACGAAGATCATCGTCGAGCTCAATGAAGGAATCCTGCTGCACGGCGGCACCATCTATCAGCCCAAGGAAGTCATCGAAGCCCAATTCAGCCTACGCTTTTCTCTCGCTCTGAGATTCCTTACAGGCAATAACGATCTGCAGCATTATCTCGACCCGGCCATGTGGAGTGATTCGGCGATCCTGGAGATCGGCAGGAAAATCGACCTGCTTGCCGACCCTACGGCAACCGGTCCGCGCCGTTTTGCTTGCCGGATGACCATTTTGCTTTTGGACGGAGGTGAAATGAGCGGTTCGCTGTCGGGGCCCAAGGGCAGTTATAAGAACCCTCTGACTCCCGGCGAATTGCAGGACAAATTTTACCGGCTAGGCAGGACGGTTCTGGATGACGAAAGACTCGGTTCGATCGTGGCTGCGGTGGAACGGATTGAAAACGCGACAAACGTGGCGGCGCTGAGCACGCTCATGACGGCGGCGTGATGCCGAAGTTTTTTGCACTCGAATATCTTGAGAATGGAGGATGAGTTGATGAGCGGCAAAATCCGAATGTTGATCATACTCATGGCTGTGCTCGTTGTCGGCATCTTTTGCTCGGCGGTGAGCGCGCAGACCATCGAGGAGCTTTACCGCAAGGCCGCCCAGGAAAAAACCATCAACTTCTACGGCACCCTGGCGCAGGTCAACGCCGAGAAGATCCTGCCGATGTTCGAGAAGCGCTATCCCGGGGTTAAGCTGAATCACGTGGACATCACTTCGGACAGCCTGGTCGCCCGCGCTACGGCGGAAGCGCGCGGCGGCAAAACCCTCGGCGATATTTTTCAGGCGCCGCTGGAAACCGCGATCCAAATGAACGATCAAAAGCTGCTGCTCGAAGTGACGCTGCCGGAGTACTCCGTCTACCCGGCGATCATGAAAGGACCGTATTGGGTGGCCTCGAACCTGCAGTTTATCGTCGTCGCCTGGAACACCAACCTGCTCAAGAAAGCGGACGAGCCGAAATGGATCGACGACCTGGCGGATGCGAAGTACAAAGGGTCGCTGGTGGCCGAGCCGCGGGATTTCGAATTTCTCATGGGCATCGCCAAGCACAAGTTCAAAAACGACGAGAAGGCGATCGCTTTGCTGCGCGCCATCGCTGCCAACGGCGTGGAGTTTCATAAAGGTCATTCGCAGTTGACCGAGCTTCTGACCGGCGGTCAGGCCAAGCTCTGCGTGACCTGCTTCGCGCATCAATTTCCCGGTCGGATGAAGAAAGGCGCGCCGGTAAATTTCTTGTTGAGCGAAGGCATCGGATCGATGAACGCAACGGCGATCTTCAAAGACGCGCCTCATCCGAACGCGGCGCTGCTTTTCGCCCGCTGGGCCGCCAGCGAAGAAGGGCAAAAGGTTTACGCCGAAGGCGGCCGGGCGCCCGCGCATCCCAAGGTCAAGCCGATCGATCCGATCCGGCCGGAACGGCTCTATCCGTTGGGCGTCGACGATATCAAAGAGTATCCCAAGTACGAAAAAATCTGGAAAGAAGTTTTCAAACTGCGCTAGAGCTACAAGCTTACCGATGGACGCTGTCGAAGAAAAATTGGTTCGCTTTGCCGACGCGTTCGCTTTTGCCGATATCGAAGCACCGGTCCTGCACGCCATCAAGCTTCGCTTCATCGATACGATCGGCTGCGCTCTGGCGGGCTACGACGAAGCGCCGGCGAAGATCGCCCGGCGCCTCGCGGCACAAGTGCGCAGCTCCGAGGAAGCCGGCATGATCGGCGCGAACGCCAAAACTTCGGCGGAGATGGCGGCGTTCGCCAACACGACCATGATCCGCTGCCTCGACTTGAACGACGACTATTTCGGCAAGGACGGCCCCCACCCCAGCGATCTGATCGGCGCGGTGCTGCCGGCATCGGAGATCGCGCATGGAAACGGCTCGTCGTTCGTCGGCGCCGTCGCGGTTGCGTATGAGGTTCTTTGCACTCTAGTCGACTCGGTCGGCATCCGTGAGCGTGGCTGGGATTACGTCACCTACACCGCATTGGCTGCGGCGCTCGGCTCCGGCAAAGCGATGGGACTGTCGCAGGAATCGTTGCGCGATTCTTTGAGCCTGGCGGCGACGGCGAATTGTTCGTTGGGACAAACCCGACTGGGCGAGCTTTCGATGTGGAAAGGTATGGCGTCGGCCAACGCCTGTCGCAATGGCCTCTTCGCGGCTCTGCTGGCACGCGCCGGGGTAAGCGGGCCCTTTTTGCCCTTTGAAGGGAAGGGCGGCTTTCTTCGGCAGGTCTGCGGCTCTTTGGATCTCTCCCGCCTGGGCGCGCCGCCCTTGCGCGCGGGAATCGTTTATCTGAAAAACTGGCCGGTCTTCTACAGCGCGCAGGGAGCCGTCGATGCAGCGATCGAACTGCGCGAGAAAGTCAGACCTGACGAAATCAAAACGCTAGTCGTGGAATCCTATCAGCGCTTGATCGGGCGCGGCGCCACGGACCCGGAAAAATGGACGCCGCAATCACGCGAAACCGCCGATCACAGCGTGCCCTTCTGCGTAGCGGCAGCGCTGCTCGATAGCGGCGTGACGGCGCAAACCTTCGATGCGGCGCGGTTTCTCGACCGAGACGCGATCGAGCTGATGGCGAAAATCACT
>JAICEJ010000437.1 GCA_025924215.1 Candidatus Binatia bacterium | reverse complement strand
GCCATTGACGCCGGTCAACAACGCGAACGGCTGAGAGATCGCCGACATCTCTGCGCGCCGACGGTCGAATACGCCCAATTTCATCGCCCACCAGGCGTAGTCGCGCCCGCGGTAGCGTCGCGGAAGGCGACGATGGCGCCCCATGCAGACGGAGACCTGTCGGCCATTTTGGTGCAAATCCTCGGCGATCTGAAAGCCCGACGCGCCGCTCCCCACGACCAGTACGGCCCCCGGCGGCAATTCGCCGGCATTGCGGTATGCGCTCGAATGCAGCTGGTGGACGTCGTGCGGCACATCGGAACTGAACGGTGGAATAACACCCTTCTCGCGCTGTCCGGTGGCAATGACCACATTGCTGGCTTCAATGGCGCCCGCGTTCGTGCGCAGCAAATAGGGCATAGCATTTGACGAGGTCTCTAACGCGGCGACGTCGACGCCGCTCCTCACTGGGGCTTTTATGAAATCGGCGTATTCTTGAATAAATCGAACGATTTCCCGGCCCGGGACAAAGCCGTCGGGATCTTCAGTTTGATATTTGTAGCCGGGCAGCTCGATGGTCCAGTTGGGAAATTGAAAATAAAACGAGTCCCACCGTTCGCTGATCCAGCGCTCACCCACCCGTCCCCGCTCGACAATCACATGTTCGAGGCCGCGTTCACTGAGAAAATAACTCATCGTCAGGCCGGCATGGCCAGCGCCGATGATGACTGTATCGATCTTTTCGTTCACAGCGATTTCCTTAAGTAAGCCGTCACATGCTTCGATCCGGCCGATACTTTTGGGAGCGACCTCCGCTTCGCGGTCGATCATGGCGCGGCCAAGGTCAAGGCGCGATCGATTTCATCGTCCTCCTCTTTAACTTGCCGCATCGGATCGATCCAAAGCGTGCAACGACGTTGCTTGACCTGGCAGTCGACGCGCCACACCACGGTGTTCGACTGCATCGCACAATCCGCAGCGTTCTGGGCAGTGGCATCCATCGCCGATTGTAAGTTGGTTCCGGTAGCGGCGATCATGCTGAAGCCATCGCTGATGGCCTGCAGGATGATCGAAGGCTTCGGCGAGCTCACGATCTCGAGATGTGAGCCGCTCGGTGAGGCAGCGCAACTGCTCTTTGAGTCGGCTTGTTCGCCGCCGGGCGGCCTCTTTTTCTTTGTTTTGATTACTAGGCGGGGCATGTGGAGCTCCTAACCGTTAATAGGAGGAGAGAACTTTTCTTCGGCCATCACGAGTAGGCCGGCAAAAGGCACGGGTCTTATCGGTTCGAGAGCCTACTCGAGCGCGAACTTCGCTGTCAACCATGCCTATTCGTGTTCGTTCAGAGAATCCTCTGGGCCTTCTCCGCGCCCTGCGGTGAATGGTTCCCCCGACCCTCGTAACGCTCCGCACTAAATCAATGAAGAGTGCGAACCGGAGTTAAGATTACGGGTGAGAAGCTCGGACGCTTGAACAATTTAGAAAACGAAATCGTGCCGGCAACCAGCGCCGCAATCCGCTCTCCGAGCCCTGCACGCGTCATGATCAAATGGACGTCGCCGTTACCCATTTGACTCCGCAAAGCCTTCTTCAGGCTACCAGCGTAGACAT
This sequence comes from Candidatus Binatia bacterium, assembly GCA_025924215.1. Taxonomy (GTDB): domain Bacteria; phylum Desulfobacterota; class Binatia; order UBA9968; family UBA9968; genus WHTF01. The sequence continues at coordinate 2,829 of JAICEJ010000437.1, read as the reverse complement.
CCACAGTTGCTTCGACACCTTTGGCGCGCAAAGCTTCGCATACTGGAGATAGCTTCCCCTTCGCGTTCTCGAGGCTGTTTTCCCACGAGTAATAGTTCACCAGCTCTCTCGCTTGCAAAGCCGCACTCATGCCGTCTTCCTCTTTTGTCCAAATGAACCCATCTACGGGATAACGAACGAGGAACACGACGTTCATTCCCGGTCGAGCGACCTTCTCGATGTAAGGAATCATCTCTTCGGTCCGGTCATTCCGCCCCAGTGGCACCAATATTTTTTTACTCATGGCCTTGTCCTCCTTGCATTCGCTAACGGAATGGAGAGCAACGAGTACGCCAATATACATTGACCATACGCATTTCGATGAACGTACTGGATTGACGGAAGAAATTGTTTCACAGAGCTCGCGCTGCGAGCAAAGAACTTGGAGAGGGTAACCTTTATATTACCTCGGCATTACCGGACGGTAAGGAAGAAGTAACTTCGCCGCCTGCCGAGAAGACTCACCTGCTTCCGATTGATACCGGAGAGATTGAGTTGAATGAGAATACAATCAAAATTACCGGGGATAGGCGAGTGTTTGCGAGCCTCGCTCCATACTTATGTTACACCAGAGGATCGTCTGCCCACCTCAATTACCCTGCCTGCACATGCGGCAAAACGTCTCTGGCAAACCGTGCAAGTTGTCCGATCTGATCGGGACTCCCGAATCGGATTACGACAGTCTGTGCCCCAGCAGCAATAAACGCCTTGAGCCAGACGATACAATGTTCCGCCGAGCCCGCACAGAGACCGTTCCGACGCGCTTGCTCCTCATAAGAGATCCGGTAGTAGCTTTCAATGAATGAGCGCAACTCGCGTTGGGCTTGGACAACATCGGCGTTGACGTTGAGCGTAGTATACAAACAGCGATGCAGGTCGTGGGCGTCTCGCCCCATCTCTTGCCCCAATAGTTGGAGCCGCTCCCAGTCCGCCGTAAAGGCCTGGGGCGAGGATGAAATCGGCAACCAGCCATCTGCCAGGCGGAGCACCCGGCGGAGCGCATTATCAGCACTCCCGGCGAGCCAGAGCCGAACGCCGGACTTTTGCAGAGGCCGTAAGCCTAACCGCGCCGACTGGACCTGAAAATAACGTCCCTGAAAGGTTACCTCTGATTCAGTCCATAACCGCCGCATGAGCGTAATGGTTTCTTCGAACAGACCCACGCGGTGAGCGATTGAGACCCCACAGGCGGCGAACTCCTGGGCGACGCTGGGATTATTGCCGCCGATACCTAACCCGAGTATGAGCCGCCCGTTGGCAATAAGATCGAGACTGGCGACCTCGTTAGCTAAGGTGACGGGATGGCGGAGCATAGGGAGGAGCACGGCTGTCCCCAATTGTACGTGCTGCGTGCGTGCGGCGACGGCCGCCAGTGTCGTCAAAGCCTCAAACCGCGGACGGGCAAGCACGCTATCACCGACCCAGACGGAGTCAAATCCGAACGCTTCTGCTTGCTCTGCCAGGTCAAGGATCTGACGAAAGCTCGGGATCTCTTGTGTCATGACGATTTCCCGTGTTGGGAGTAGGAATCCAAAAGCCGTCATGGTTTTGTCTCCTTAGAGGTATAGGCGGGTGGTAACATTCGTGATGACGGGCACCATACGGAGCGCGGAGCGGCGAACGGACGGTGCCACTGTCCAACGCTTGTTAGGCTGCATCGCAAGAGTAAACCGCAAAGATGCGGAACGGACCAGGCTCGCTATTATCGAACGCGCCACTCTCAACCAGTCGAATAGCTTCCTCAAGAGAAGGTAGCAAGCAGTGCGCATTTACCGGAATTGACTCTGCCAACCTGTTGCACGATAGCGGTGAACATTCAGGGCTGGTTTGTACGCTAAACGTCACTACATCAAAGCCTTCTAGTTTTTTCGATTTTGGTGCGCTTACTTCGGTTTTGAATGACTTATCAGCCTGGAAGGGCTGCCAAATCTTTCGCTGCTCGTCGAACTGGTTCTCGTATACCTCGTAGTAGAAGATTCTTTGCTCCGACATGTTCAAGGATTCGGCCGCGGCCACCGCCGTGATTTCCGCCGGGCTGTCGAACAACCAGAAGCCGTTGTGCTTCCAATGTGGGATGTAATCGCAGAAGTATTCGGAGATGCAGCCGCTAACGGAGTAGAGTTCCTTAAGGCCATCCGACTTCAACCAGTCAGGTTGGCTTTTAACCTTTTTTGCCATGTAGCCCGCTGGGACCATGCAGCCTAATTATTAAGTATCGGCCGACTATTCCGGCAGATTATCCGGAACCCGCAAACAATTAAGAGCACACTCAGCTGCAACATCGGTTACTAAACCGCTTCTTGTCAATCGCTTTCGGAGAAACGCCCTACGGTAGTATGTCCAAATCTCAGCCCGCGGCGTACCACAGACGCCATAGGATTAGAACTGAACGACGCTTCAGTTTGATGCTGGACGGTGTGGAGTGGAAGAAGAATTCAGTTCAGTTATAGGGCTAAGCAGCGGCGGGTGTCCCATGGCTACGACAAGGATCCGCGTCCCGACAATCTCAGAACCGTCCAGCCGTCGATCAATATCCGATTCGCGCCCACATAGGTTTGAGATCTATGTGATCCGCCCTGCCGTAAAAGAGGAGGGCCAATTCTGAGCGATTGGTAAAAAACCCATCGGCCCCAAAGAAGGACACCATCCACATCTCCCAACGGTCATCAATGGCCCAGGGATGCACGAGAAGTCCAGTTCTATGAGCCTGGCCAGTGTACCACGGCCAAGTTGTCACGTAGCGGTTGGGCGCATCCTTAATAGACCAGCCAGGATCTTGCGACCACTGGT
>JAICEJ010000436.1 GCA_025924215.1 Candidatus Binatia bacterium | reverse complement strand
GGAAGGGACCGCCTCGTCGGCTTATTACATACCTAAATTACTGGAAGAGACTCTCGGGGCGAAATTCAACGTTGTCACGGGTTATAACGCGGGGACCGAAGTTGACCTGGCGGTGGAGCGCGGAGAGGTGCAGTGCCGGGCATTCACCATCGCGGCTTTCTTTGCGCGGGAGCCTTTCCATACCTGGCGTAAGAACGGGTTTGTTCGCGTGCTGATTCAAACCGGAAAGAAACGTGATGCAAACTTGCCGGACGTGCCTAGTCTTCATGAGCTCATGGATCGATACAAAACAACCGATTCGTCGCGTCGTTTAGCCGACGTAATTTTGGCTGCCAATGAGATTGGTCGCCCGATTATCGCCACGCCGGGTATTCCAACGGAACGGGTAAAAATTCTACGCGATGCGTTTAGCAAAGCAGTGAATGATCGGGAGCTTCTGGAGGAGGCGAAAAAGAAACGCTTGGAATTTGATCCGGTCTCCGGCGAGGAGCTGCAGACTCTCGCCAGCGAGATCATGGCGCAACCGCCGGAAGTCATCGAACGGATGAAAAAACTGCTGGGATCGTAAACAACAAACGTTACGATTTGAACAAAATAGGGGGAGATCATGAGGAGAATCGTTGCCTTTCTTCTTTTATCGGTTACGTGGGCTGCCGCCGCCAGCGCCCAAACGCCCTTTTATCAGGGCAAAACAATCACGATCATAGTCTCGACCAAGGCTGGCGATGTTTACGATCTTTATCCGCGTCTGGTCGCCGAGTTCATGCCCAAACATATCCCCGGAAGTCCCAACATTATCATTCAAAACGTTCCCGGCGCCGCTGGCCTGATTGGCACCAATCAGATCTACAACGTCGCGAAACCGGACGGATTGACCTTCGGCGCAACCTATCCGGCGCTTTATTTCGAGCAATTGGTCAAGCGTCCGGAAGTCAAGTTCGACTGGACGAAGTTTATCTGGATTGGCAGCACAATTAATTCGAACAGTCTCATGTACATGCGCGCAGACACGCCGTACAAAACCATCGAAGATGTCCGCACCGCGCCGACGCCGCCAAAATGCGGCGCCACCGGCGTGACATCATCCGCGTATTACATGCCAAAACTCCTGGAAGAGGCATTCGGGACAAAGTTTGATGTGGTCTCTGGCTACGTGGCTGGCCAGGACATTGACCTAGCGGTGGAGCGCGGTGAAGTACAGTGCCGCGCCTTTACCATCAATGCCTTCTTTGCGCGCGAGCCGTTTATCACCTGGCGTAAGAAAAACTTTGTAAACGTACTTTATCAGACTGGAAGCAAGCAGGACGAAAGACTCAAGAACGTACCATTGTTCAATGACTTAATGGATAAGTACAAGACATCGCAAGAAACTAGACAGCTGGCGAAAGTTGTTCTAGCCTCCGACGAGTTCGGCCGGCCACTGGTCTTCCCTCCGGGGGTTCCTGCTGACCGTGTCAAAATCATTCGCGATGCATTCAACAAAACCATCAACGATCCGGCGCTTCTAGCCGAAGCGAAACGACGCCAACTCGACATCGATCCCGCGACCGGCGAGCAGTTGGATGCTCTCGCCAAAGAAGTTATGACAGCGACACCTGAAATAATCGAAAAGGTGAAGAAACTTATCGGTAAGTAAAAGATGAATGTTCAGCTCGCAATGCAATGGCGTTTGGCAAGGCTCTTAGGATTTAGTCGCACGGTCATAACTGATCACGCGACAAGCTTGAGAATTTATCGAGAAAAGACAAGAGCGATGCTGGGCGCTTCGCTCTTGTGCTTCGCTCTCATACTCGCCGGCTTAGCCTCTACGTCGCAGGCCCAGACTCCCTACTATCAAGGCAAACAAATCAGGCTTATCATCGGCTCGAGTCCGGGCGGCGGCTACGATCTATGGCCGCGCATGATGCTGCGTTATTTGACCAAGCATATCCCCGGCAATCCGGAGATCGTGCCGCAAAACATGCCCGGCGCCGGCGGTGTCGTGGGCGCGAACTATGTCTACGGGATTGCTAAACCGGACGGCCTCACCATCGGCGCTTTCAATCCAGCGCTTTACTTCGATCAATTGATCAAGCGCGAGGAAGTTAAATTCGACTGGTCAAAATTTGCCTGGATCGGCTCGCCGGAACAGAATGATATTCTGCACTTCATCCGCACCGACGCCCCGTATAAGACTATTGATGACCTGCGTAACGCGAAGGAACCGCCGAAATGCGGCAGTTCCGGTACCGGCACCACCGGTCACTATATTCCTCGTCTGCTTGAAGAGGTCCTCGGGATCAAAACTCACATCGTCAGCGGCTATCAGGGGGGTGCCGAGATTGATCTCGCCATTGAAAGAAATGAGGTCGTTTGTTGGTCTCCCGTAGTGGCTACATACTTCGGCAGAGATCCCTACAAGCGTTGGCACAAAAGTGGATTCACGAGGGTCGTTCTTCAGACTGGTGAGAAGCGCGATCCGCGCTTGAAAGATGTGCCGAGCATTTGGGAGCTCATGGAACAGTATAAGACTCCGGATTCCGGCAAACGGCTGGCCAAAGTGATCTTGACAGCCGCCACTCTCGGACGACCGATTACTGCTCCGCCGGGAACACCTGCCGACAGGGTAAAAATTCTTCGTGACGCCTACGCTAAAGCCCTCACTGACCCTGATCTGCTCGGCGAAGCGAGCAAACGAAATTGGGATGTGGAGCCGGTTAGCGGCGAAGTTTTGGAGACACGATCGAAGGAAGTCATCGCCCAACCCGCCGAAGTCATCGAACGGATGAATTGGGTTCTCGGAAAATAATCCGGGCGCCGAGCTGATCTATCAATCGTTCCATGAGTGATAACCTCTATAAGTAATACTCGGTACTGCACACGCTTAGATCCCTTAACTCAGCAATCGTTTGTAAGACTTGGAAAGGAGGGTACAAAATTGTAGATCTTTGTCGATTGATGTCTACAGCCGAAACCTCCCTAGAGCCACGGTTCGCTAGCTCCGGCAATCAACTCCTCTAAAATACTACACTTCCGTATTTGATATCGCTCCTGCTGATCTACTTCATACCCGGCACAGCCGTTGCTATTTGGGCATTCATTACGATTCGCGGAAACCGAGCCATAAGGAGTTAGCCACTCAGCGATGCTGACCTATCTTTCCAAACGTAAGTGCCCGCGCTGCGCTTTCGACTTTGTCGTCGTTCTGCTGGATTGTCACTCCCGAATGCAATGGATCAACGGCTTTTGCGGAAAATGCGATCACAATATCTCATGGAAGTTGTTTCGGAGAAGAGATTATGAACCCGGAAATAATTCTGTGGACTCGAGTACTGTTACAAGCGATATGGGACCTAGCCGGCATACGGGTCAACGCCCCACCGAGAGACATACCCAGGCTTCGGTCGTCCGCGCGAGCTTGGATCTGCTCCGCTGATCATTCGCAGGGAAGCTTTATCTGGACCTGTAATTCTCTTTCACTTGATCCCGACACCGTCAGAAAGCGCGTGCTGACCAAGAGCAAAGCTGACTTGAAAGCGATCGCCGAAAAAGAATTTCTCGAGAGCCCACTGCAATTGATCAATTCGATGTAATGATGGGATCCATGTGAAGAGAGCGACCGTAGCCCGCGCAATCCCGAACGGGTTGCGGTTGCCCTATCGACCGGCTGGGAACACTTGGACCCAGTCGCTATCGACCGATGACTTTACCTTCCGCACTTTCAGTAACCGATCTATAGCCCACTCATACTGAAGATCGTTAATCCGCCGGCTAATCTCACTCGGGGTTCGTTGAGAATACTCCGGAACGCGAAAACTCAATCTCGCAATCAAAGTGGCGGTTTGTCGCTTCAGTAGTGCTGGCGCGTGCTCTATCTGCATTCTCCGGTACCGACCTGCGGTAGATACGGGTGGAGCTCTCCCTCTAGGCAGCTCACAGCAACCGACGGGTAGCGTCTTGTTCGCCCCCTTTCTTGATGCGGTATTTAGATATTCGGCTGATTCAGCATCTACTCTAGCATCGACGCACTGGCGAAAATTGGCTGGCAGGAAAGGCAGGCGGCTAAAGATTTCTGTCGGCGGTAGCCACCTCCTTAACCAGAAACATGCATTGCTGGCATCTTACCTCGGAAACTGTGCCGTTGTTGTATTCGGTTTGCTTAAGATCTTTTGAACCGCATTCGGGGCACTTTGTTCCTTGATCAGTCGCTACGTCATATCCAAGTTTTTCGATCTCTACATGCCCTTTCCTGACCGGAAGCATCTCAATTTCGTAATAGAGTTGGCACTGACGACAAATAACACGGCACTCGCGAAATAATCTCGGTCTGTACTCCCTCGGCTTCCACTCGGTTTCAACGACGAAATCCTGCGATTGACAGTTGGGGCAGGTCATCTTAATTTCCATAAACCCTCCTTAGCACTGGAAAGTTGCAGCGGGCAGTTCCACATTATCG
>JAICEJ010000435.1 GCA_025924215.1 Candidatus Binatia bacterium | reverse complement strand
ATTGCCGATTCTACCAATCTCATCAAGCTTCTTTATCGGATTCAGCCGGATGAAATTTATCACCTCGCCGCTCAGAGCCATGTACGGGTCAGCTTTGACATACCTGAATACACCGGCGATGTCAGCGGTTTGGGCACCATCCGAATCCTCGAAGCCATCCGCGAAACCGGCCTGAAAAGCAAATTCTATCAGGCGAGCAGTTCCGAAATGTATGGCAAAGTGCAGGCCGTACCGCAACGGGAAACCACTCCGTTTTATCCGCGTAGTCCTTACGGAGCGGCAAAAGTTTACGCATACTGGGTAACGGTCAACTACCGCGAAAGCTACGGTCTTTTCGCGTGCAATGGCATCCTCTTTAATCACGAGTCGCCGCGCCGAGGAGAAACCTTTGTCACCCGTAAAGTCACCCGAACCGCGGCTCGGATCAAAGCCGGCCTGGAAGAGAAAGTCTACCTTGGCAATCTCGAAGCGAAACGTGACTGGGGATATGCCAAGGAATACGTCGAGGCCATGTGGCTGATGCTTCAACAAGAGGAGCCCGATGATTATGTGATCGCCACCGGTCAGACGCATTCGGTCTCCGAACTGGTTGAAGAAGCCTTTTCGTACGCCGGGCTCGATTGGCGAAAGCATCTAGAAGTCGATGAACGCTATTACCGCCCGGCGGAAGTGGATTTGCTTATTGGTGACGCATCCAAGGCCAAACAAAAGCTTGGTTGGCAAGCGAAGACAACGTTTAAAGATCTGGTGCGGCTTATGGTCGACGCCGATATGGTAAGCGCGAAACAGGAAGCTCATCTAAATAATTACCGTAATTCTAACGTCAAGGGCCCGGAGCAGCTTTAAGGAAGGGACGCCATTGAAACCAGAAGTTACAGGATTGAAGCAGCTACCTATCGTGGTGACCGGCGGCGCCGGCTTCTTGGGATCTGGCGTTGTTAAGTGTTTACATTCTCGTGGTTACAAAAATATCTTTGTGCCGCGTTCAAAAGAGTATGATTTGCGCGATCCGGCGGCAATTTCCCGACTTTATCGGGACTTCAATCCGCGCGTGGTCATACATCTTGCTGCGGTGGTCGGCGGGATCGGCGCGAATCGAGACAATCCGGGGCGATTTTTTTACGACAATGCCATCATGGGAATCCAGCTCATGGAGTACGCCCGGCAATTTGAGGTCGCAAAATTCGTTGCCGTGGGAACGATCTGCGCTTATCCAAAATTTGCCCCCGTCCCGTTTAAGGAAGAAGATCTTTGGAATGGTTACCCTGAAGAAACCAATGCTCCCTATGGGCTGGCGAAAAAGATGATGCTCGTGCAAGCACAGTCCTATCGGGCGCAGTACGGCTTCAATGCCATTTACCTTCTGCCGGTCAACCTATATGGCCCTGGCGATAATTTCGATCTAAACACGTCTCACGTGATCCCGGCGCTGATCCGCAAATGTGTCGAAGCCAAAGAACGTAACGAGCAACAAATCGTCCTTTGGGGTGACGGGTCGCCCACTCGCGAGTTTCTTTACGTCGAAGATGCCGCCGAAGGGATCATCTCAGCGACCGAGAATTACGATGGCGAGGAGCCGGTGAACCTCGGCACCGGCCGGGAAATTTACATCCGCGATTTGGCTCAAATGATTGCCGAGGAAGTCGGCTTTCGCGGCGAAATCGTGTGGGACACAACCAAGCCCAACGGACAACCGCGCCGTTGTCTCGATACCAGCCGGGCCGAGCGGTTCTTCGGATTTCGCGCCAAGTTTGACTTGCGTCAAGGCGTCATCCAAACGGTTGCATGGTTCAACGCGCACCGAGTAAGAGCTTAAAGTTTTTTAACCGAAACCGAGGATCGTTTCGAACTTCGGCTTGTTAGTGGCATCCATATTCACTGCGGCACACTATTTTGACCCCTGCCGACGATTCCCTTTATCTTTAAACGAGATGCGGTCAGTATGACGTCCAGCTGCTAGGTTTAATTCTCATATTTCTTAGTTTCACCACTTTCATTCATTCGTAAGGCAATCGTCATGGGCCGCAGAGCCAAGGGGCAAGACAGCACTTGAGGCAAATTACATGTTGAAAGAGCTCATACTCAGATATCGCCGGATTCCGATTGTCGCGTTTCACATGGCAATGATTGTCCTGGCGAATTACCTCGCTTTCTGGATCAGATTCGACGGCGTGATTCCGGCTCATGAGAAGGAGGTCATGCTGCGGATGATCCCATGGCTGATGTTGATCAGGGGGCTGACATTCGTTCCATTTCAGCTCTATAAAGGACTGTGGCGCTATACGGGTATCTGGGACCTTCGCAATGTGATCGGCGGGGTGCTTGCGAGCACCCTGTTATTCTACATCACAGTTCATTGGATATTTGGAATCAGAAACTATCCCCTTTCGATTTTTATCATTGACTCTCTTCTGCTCATTTTCCTTATGGGCGGCAGCCGTTTGGCGCGGCGCCTGTTTTACGGTCTCGGGCAAACCAGGGAAGGGCGACGGCTCTTAATCTATGGCGCGGGAGACGCCGGGGAAATGATCGTTCGTGACATCAGAAACAACACTTCCTTTCATAGCTACCATCCCATCGGATTTGTTGATGACGATCAGAAAAAAATCGGCCGCAGAATTCATGGCGTTCAGGTCCTCGGTAGGAGAGAAGACCTGCCGCGTATCATCACAGAGGAAAAGCCGGATGATCTTGTGATCGCAATCCCATCGGTCAAGCCGGCGATGGTCCGTGAAGTGGTCAAGATACTCGAACCTTTCAAGATCCCGATCAGGACCCTTCCCCGGCTTAGCGACTTGCGAAACGGCAACGTCGGGGTCAAACAGATTCGCAATTTAGCCATTGAAGATTTGCTGGATCGAGCTCCGGTGGGGTTAGATCTCGAACCTGTGCGGGCATTAGTGAAAGACAAACGGATTTTGGTCACCGGCGCCGGCGGCTCAATCGGTTCCGAACTGAGCCGGCAGATTGCCCAATATCAACCGGCGCAGTTGGTACTTTTAGATAATGGAGAAAGCGCGCTGTACGATATCAACACCGAGCTCGATCGCTCGGTCCCGAGCCTCGAGCGAGTGGCGGTCCTTGCAGATATCAGAGATGCCCGAGCTGTCGAAGAAATCTTTGCGTCCCATGCGCCGCAGATTGTCTTTCACGCGGCAGCCTACAAGCACGTGCCGATGATGGAAACCCATCCCAACGAAGCGGTGCTCAACAATGTGGTTGCAACGCACCGGCTTATGCGATTTGCCGTTCAATACCAAGTCGAAAGGTTCGTGCAGATTTCTACCGATAAGGCCGTGAATCCAACCAATGTGATGGGGGCTACCAAACGGGTTGCCGAAATGTGCATACAGGCCCTGGCAAAGAGCTGCGGAGAAAGCCAAACCATTTTCGCCGCGGTTCGCTTCGGCAATGTGTTGGGCAGCAACGGCAGTGTAGTGCCGCTGTTTTTGAAACAAATCGAACAAGGCGGGCCCGTAACCGTCACCGACCCCGAGATCAGCCGCTATTTCATGACCATCCCCGAAGCAGTGTTGCTGGTGCTGCAAGCGGCGACGCTAGCTCGAGGCGGCGATATCTTCGTCCTGGAAATGGGCGAGCAGATCAAACTCATGGACATGGCGCGCCATCTCATTCGCCTGGCCGGATTCGTTCCGGAAGAGGACATCCCAATTCACGTCGTCGGTCTTCGACCCGGTGAAAAACTCCGTGAAGAGTTGGTTGGCATGGACGAGATGCTGATCCCTGCGGAGGTTCAAAAAATATTTCGGGTGCAATCTGCGTGGCTTGCGGATTTGCAGTTTCTCACAGCCAAAATTGACGAAATGGAAGAGATGGCGCTTAAAGGCCAGTCCCGGCGAGCTTTAACTTTGCTGTACGAGACCGTACCGACTTTCCGGCCGGTGGATCCCAAGACTGCAAAGCAAATCCGTCAACTAGGAACAAACAAAGAACCGACCCGCGCTTGGAAATTGGCTAGCCGCTCGGCTTGATGGATTCAACCAAGGCAATGATCATCGAATTGGAGTGTGCTTAGCCGATCACGGAAAGCGATAACGACCAGGTTATTAGAATCCTTGTTCTTGCATTTGGCTGCCTGCATAGGGATAGAAAGCAACAAGGTGGAACAGCAATCCTAGTTTGCACACGCCGGGCCAGCAATCTCATTTAAGAAGTAATTCATAGGAGTTCCTATGCCGCAGCAATAACTAGCTCAAACATCTTGCTGCATCAACTTGGGTACCGGCAGCTTTCAAATGGCGGGGTACAGTATGATAAGCCTCATTACCTTGAGCCGTTTTTCATAAAGAGAAGCAGTTGTGGGTGGAGGTGCACCACGGCTTGTTCTCGGCCGAGCGCCGAGCCGGCAGCGCCAAGGTCTTCAATCGTGAGAATCTCCTGGCGCAATCACGGCCCTCTCGATTTCAACGTATGGAGGTCCGCGGCTTGAGT
>JAICEJ010000434.1 GCA_025924215.1 Candidatus Binatia bacterium | reverse complement strand
GCTTGCTCACCCCCGAACGGGTAAAAACTCTGGTGCCGATCATTTTTGAGAATTCCGATGGCATTCCCGTCGAGTTGCACACGCACTGCACCACCGGATTAGGACCGATCTGCTGCGTGGAAGCGGTCAAGCTCGGGATCAAGATCGTCAATACAGCCTTGCCGCCGTTGTCCGACGGGTCATCGAACCCTTCGCTTTTCAATGTCGCTAAAAATCTCCGCGCGCTGGGTTATCAGACGCTCATCGATGAAGAGCTGTTAAAACCTGTCTCGGAACATTTCACCCACATCGCCAAGCGCGAAGGGTTTCCGATCGGCGAGCCGCTGGAATATGACTACACCCAGTACCAGCATCAAGTGCCCGGTGGAATGATTTCCAATTTGCGCCATCAGCTGCGCAAGGTCGGATTGGAGCACAAAATCGACCAGGCGCTGGAAGAAACGATGCAGGTGCGCGCCGAGCTGGGCTATCCGATCATGGTCACGCCACTATCGCAATTCGTCGGCAGCCAGGCTGCCATCAACGTGATCGTCGGCGAGCGCTACAAGGAAGTCACCGATCAAATCATTCAGTATGCGCTGGGTTACTGGGGCCGCGAAGGCGCCGAGTTGCTGGACCCGGTGATTAAAGCGAAGATACTCGATCGATCGCGGGCTCGAGAGTGGGCTCAGTGGCAGCCACCTGAACCGTCAGTAGCGGAAGTGCGCAAGAAAATGAACGCCGAAGGAGTTTCCGACGAAGAGTTATTGTTGCGTTGGAATCTCAGTGTCGAAGAAATCGCTGCAATGCGCGCCGCCGGCGCGCCCAAGGAATACCTGACTGCGCGCCAGCCACTGGTAAATCTGATCGATGCGTTAAGCAAACGAAGCGATTACCGCCAGATCGTCATCCGCAAAGGCGATGTAGTTGTTTCGTTGAACCGAGGCTCTAATCCCGGTGAGTGAACCTCCACATTTTGTCTTACTCACCATCAACACCAGTCCCGTGACCAGCACGATCTAATTCATGGAGCGCTTCTTCTTCGCCGCCGGCTCGGTAATCGCGTTCTTAGGCGTTGCGCTTGGCGCTTTTGCCGCCCACTCGCTGAAAAGCCGTCTCACGCCGGACATGCTCGACATCTTTGAAGTTGGCGTCCGTTATCAGATGTATCATGCGTTCGGATTGTTCATCGTCGCCTGGGCGTCATCGCGCTGGCCCGAAAGTAATTTCAATCCGGCGGGCTGGGCCTTTATTGTCGGTATTATTATCTTTTCGGGCAGCCTCTATCTTCTGAGTTTAACCGGGATACGCTGGCTCGGCGCAATCACACCGGTAGGCGGGATCGCCTTCTTGGTCGGCTGGGCTATCCTGATCTGGACAGCCGGGCGATAGTTGTAGCAATCCTGGCATCAGTTCAACCGTTCACGGTTGGACAGTTCAAGTATGATCGCTACCGGGATCTTGCTCTACTAATCATTGATAAAAACTCTCGCCAGCGCTGCTGAACGCTCTCAGAGGCGGGATCTTCTTTCCACGAGTTGAACGTCTGAAACGTTTTGAACGTTTGAACAGTCCGCCGTTGAAGGGTTACGTTGACTCTCTAGATACCATCGAGTAGCTTTCACCAGATGATTATCGGCGTTCCCAAAGAGATTAAGACCGAGGAGAACCGCGTCGCCGTGACGCCCACCGGAGTCAGCGGTTTTACCGCGCGTAATCACAAGGTCCTGGTCGAGAAAGGCGCCGGTCTGGGAAGCGCGCTTAGCGATCGCGCTTACCAGAACGCGGGGGCGATTCTCGTGGACTCCGCAAAACAGGTCTGGGATGAATCTGATCTGATCATGAAAGTCAAAGAACCGCAGGCGTCGGAATTTCCGCTGCTGCGTCCCGGGCTCATTCTCTTTACCTATCTTCATCTCGCCGCCGAAGAAGCGGTAACTCGCGCCCTGCTCGATCGCAAGGTAACCGCCATCGCTTATGAGACGATTCAGCTGGATGACGGCTCGTTGCCGCTACTGACGCCGATGAGCGAAATAGCCGGACGAATTTCGATCCAGGTAGGCGCGTGGTGCCTTCAGGCAGAAAACGGCGGGCGCGGCGTTCTTCTCGGCGGCGCTTCCGGCGTCCGGCCCGGCAAAGTTGTCATCCTCGGCGCCGGCATTGCCGGCACGGCAGCCTGCCAGGTGGCTATCGGAATGGGCGCCGACGTCAGCATTCTCGACATCAATCCGACAAAACTGCGCTACGTTCGTGATATACTCGGCGGTCATGCGACGACCTTGATGTCGAATCGCGCCAACGTTGAGGAAGAAGTCGTCGATGCCGATCTGGTGATCGGCTCGGTGCTGATCCCCGGCGCCAAGGCGCCCAAGCTTATTTCGCGATCGTTGGTCGACCGCATGAAGCCCGGGGCCGCCTTTGTCGATATTGCCATCGATCAGGGTGGCTGCGCTGAAACTTCACGGCCGACCACGCACCGTGAGCCCATTTATGTCGAAGAAGAAGTTGTCCATTATTGTGTAACCAACATGCCGGCCATCGTACCGCACACTTCAACTTATGCGCTGACCAACTCGACGCTTTCGTATGGTCTGGAGCTCGCCAACCGCGGCTTTCCGCAAGCACTGGCGCGCAACAGAGCATTGGCCAAAGGCCTCAACACGTTTGCCGGCAAGGTGACACACGCAGGAGTGGCGGCTGCCTTCAATCTTCCTTTATTGGCTGTGGAGGAGGTCGTTCGCGCATGAGATTAGTCACACGAGCGGATTTCGATGGACTGGTCTGTGGCGCTCTGCTGACGAAAGTTGAACCTATCGATGCCTATCTATTCGTCGAGCCAAAGTTCATGCAGGATGGCTTGGTCGAGATCCGCGCCGGAGACATCATCGCCAATCTACCCTACCATCCCAACTGCACTCTCTGGTTCGACCATCACGTCACCAATACCACTCCTAACTTTGCCAAACCGATTGTGCTCGGTAAAGGAGGCTTTCGTCTGGCGCCGAGCGCCGCCCGCGTCGTCTACGAATATTATAAGGAATTAGGCAATCAGCAGCCCATAGGCAGCCGCGATGAGAGAACCACGCGACTTACCGACAGCGAGATAACCGCGTTTCTGGACAGCGAGAGAATAAAATATCTGCTTCATGAAACCGATCGAATCGATGCTGGCAAGCTCGAGCCGCAGGACGTCCTCGATCCGCAGGGCTATGTGCTGGTTTCCATGACCACCGATGGACGCAATGCCGGCGATGAGCCCTACTGGCTGCGGATCATCGAACTGCTGCGCGACGCGTCCCTCGAAGAAGTCTTGCGTGACCCGGAGGTCAGCCGGCGTTGCCAGCAGATCCGGGACGAGCAAGAGCAGCTACGGCAGCTTTTGCTGGCGCGAACAGTTATGAAAGGCAACGTCATCTTTGTCGACCTGCGCGGCATCCAAGAGATCCCGGATGGCAATCGGTTTTTGATCTTCACTCTGTTCCCGCAAGGCAATATTCAAGTCAAGGTTGCCGACGACAAGCAGCGCGAAAACACCACGAGCATTTCGGTGGGCTACAATATATTCAATACTACATCCAAAGTTAACGTCGGCGAACTGTTGAGTCATCACGGCGGCGGCGGGCACAAAGTCGTCGGCTCCTGCCGCGTCCCCAACGATCAAGCCGACGCAGCGATCCGAGAAATCGTCGCAGCCGTGAGCGATTAGAAAGCCAACCGCCGTGGAGTTGGAAGGATGAGCGGTCGCTTCTCCAATCACCTGAGTTCTGCCACGCCTGTTGCTAACTCGGTTTGCCTCGCGCGCAATTCGCGATGAAAATCGTCAAAATAGCCGCGGCGCTCAAGCGGTTAAAAAAGATTAGCGATGAAATCCACTATCTGAGCTGCTTCGAACAAAAACAATTCACTGGCGGCCTGATCACTTTCAAACCTGCGAAAAAAGCGAATCCAAAGCAGATCAGCCACGACAATCAAGACGTGATTTGCCAGGTATTACAGGGCTCCGGCAGGCTGAAAATTGATGGCCGAAGAATTCGGCTGGTTCCAGGCACCCTCTGCCACATCCCCAAAAGGACGCCGCACGATTTCTCCGCCGTCAGGAGCGGAGAACTGGTGCTTTTCTATTTGCTGATCAAGACCTGACTGTCGAGCGCGCGGAAGCTGTTTTTGGGTTGGCGGCACAGCGCCGATCAGGCGCCGATACTAACCGGATTTTAACCGGCGCGATCTCTCGTCATTGACGAACATACTTGGCCTTCAGAAAGCCGTCCCAGACCGGCAGCGCCGGCTTGGGCCTGCCGGTCCCGGTCTGCATGCCGGTGAATGCCCAGATGCGCGCGAGATCGTCCAAAGGCGGGCGTAAACGAGCGACGAGCCGGTCGGAATCGGTGCTGGCAAAATTGATGACGAATTCATATTTGTCGCGGGCGGCGGTTTTCAGCAGCGACTCGGTGAAGTCTCTTTGTTCGGCTTCCGAACCTAAGAGGGTGACGCCGTAACTTT
>JAICEJ010000433.1 GCA_025924215.1 Candidatus Binatia bacterium | reverse complement strand
TCCTCCAGGGCTTTTTCCGCTACTGCTGGCGCATCAATATCAACGGTTTTTCGCGCAAAGCGGAAGCCGATTTGCGCGAAAAAGTTTTTTCTCATCTGCAGAAGCTCCCGCTCGGCTATTTTCAACACAACAAGACCGGCGATTTGATGTCGCGCCTTACTATCGACGTTCAGGCGGTGCGCGAGTTGCTTGGATTCGGTTCGCTTGCCAGCATCGATGCCGTCATCACAATCATTTTCAGTCTGGCCTGCATGATCTATATCGATCCATGGCTCACGTTCTGGTCGTTGCTGGCAATGCCAATGATCACGGTGACGGTTCGCACGTTCGGCCGGCATATCTTCCGTTGGTCCCATTCGGTGCAGGAACAGTTAAGTGACATAAGCGCCTACGTCCAGGAGAATCTCGCGGGCATGCGCGTTGTCCAGGTTTACGCGCAGGAAGACAATCAGATTCGCGGATTCGAGAAGATCAGCGCAGAGTGCATGCGCAAAAACATGTGGCTGGCGATCCTTTGGGGAATATTCTGGCCGCTCATGCGGGTGGTCTCCGGTGTCGCCGCGACAATAGTTCTGTGGCTCGGCGGGCGCCAGGTGCTGCAAGGTAGCATGAGCCTCGGCGAGTTTGTCGCGTTCAACGGATACCTGGGCATGTTGACCTGGCCGTTAATGGCGATTGGCTACGTTGTCAACCAGTATCAGCGAGGCACCGCGGCTTTGAGCAGAATTGGCGAAGTTCTAGACGCCGAACCGTCGCCGCGCTACGACGCAGCCGTTTTTAGCGATCAGCAACGCGCAAGCGATCTGGCGGTAGAGTTTCGTAATCTTACTTTCAATTACGGCGAAAATGGACCGGCTCTGAAGAATATCACTCTCGCCATTCCCGCAGGCAGCGCATGCGCCATCGTCGGTGAAACGGGTTCGGGGAAGAGCACTCTAGCTAATTTGCTGCTGCGACTCCACGAGCCGCCATCCGACACCATCTTCATCAACGGTATGGATATTACCAAGATGCCGCCCCGAGTACTTACCGATTCCGTCGGCTACGTCTCGCAGGACATCTTTCTTTTCTCGGGGAGCATTCGCGAAAACGTTCTGTTCGGGACGAACCTAGTTGACGAAGCAGCTGTCGAAGAGGCGTCGAGCGCGGCGCAGCTTCTGTCTGCGGTTCAGGAATTTCCGGGCAAGTTCGAAACCATAATAGGTGAACGCGGCGTGCGACTCTCGGGCGGGCAAAAGCAGCGCACTGCATTGGCGCGGGCAATTATCAAAAACCCGCCGATCTTGATCCTCGACGATGCTTTTTCCAGTGTCGATGCAGAAACCGAGGAGAAGATCCTTGCGCGACTGCGAGATTTTATGGCCGGCCGCACTACCTTGCTGGTTTCCCATCGCATCGCAACCGTGCGCGATGCGGATCTGATCGTTTACCTGCGCCGAGGCGAAATCATCGAGAGGGGTCGTCACGACGAGCTGCTCGAACGACGGGGTGCCTATTACGAGCTTTACCGCCGTCAACAACTAGTGCGCGAAGTTGAAAGGCTCGATCGAATGGACAGTCGACTGTGAGCCAAGATCCGCACGCCGAAGACGAAATCCTGGGCAAAGCTTACGATGCCCGTTTGATGCGCCGCATATTGCGCTATCTCCAACCCTATTGGAAGCTGCTAGCGGTGGCGCTTGCGTTTTTGATCTCCCATACGGCAACCGAGCTGCTCCGCCCCTACATCACGAAAATCGCTATCGACCGCTATATTGCCACCGGGGACATTGGCGGTTTGGATTCCATGGTGCTCATCTATCTCGGCACGGTGATTGCCGGTTTCATTTTTCTTTTCATTCAGACTTATACGACCGAATACGCCGGCCAGCGAGCGATGCACGATTTGCGGATGCAGATCTTCACGCATCTGCAGAGGCAAGACATGGATTACTTCGATCGCAATCCCGTTGGACGTTTGATGACCCGGACAGTAAATGACGTCGAGACACTGAACGAACTGTTCAGTACCGGTGTGGTCGGTTTGCTCGGCGACGTGTTCATTGTATTCGGAATCGCCGGCGCCATGCTATGGCTGGACTGGAAGTTGGCATTGATCGCACTGTCCGTTTTTCCGGTAATTATTTATGCATCGCGCTTTTATCGACGGCGGGCGCGCGAGGTATATCGCGAAAGCCGTTTAATCCTGGCTCGGCTCAATGCCAGGCTTCAAGAAACCATCGCAGGCATCGCTACCATCCAGGCCTTTGGTCAGGAACGCAAGATGTACGACCGGTTCCAGGAGATCAATTCCAATTACCGCAACGTGCTTCTGCGCAGCGTGCGCTACAATGCAGTATTTTTTCCAATCATCGAAATCTTCAGCGCGCTGTCGATTGGGTTGGTGCTTTGGTATGGCGGTTGGTTGATCGGCATCGATGGTCTGCAGGCGGGGGTTATTGTTGCGTTTATCCAGTACCTGCAGCGCATGTACCAACCGATCCGCGATCTGGCCGAGAAGTACAATATCATGCAAGCTGCGATGGCCTCATCCGAACGCATTTTCACCACTCTGGATACCCAGCCAGTCATCCAGAATTCCGCTGCGCCGATAATGCCCGCGCGCTTGCGCGGCGCTGTGGAGTTCAAAGACGTTTGGTTGTCTTACAAGCACGGTGAACCGATTCTCAAAGGGATCTCGTTCACCGCCCGGCCCGGTGAGCGCCTTGCGCTAGTGGGCGCCACCGGCGGCGGTAAGACATCGATCGTCTCGGCGCTTTGTCGCTTCTATGAGATTGATCGCGGTTCAATCCTGGTCGATGGCGTGGACATCCGGGATTGGGACAAGCAGGCATTACGTCGGCAACTCGGGCTGGTTCTGCAGGATGTTTTTCTTTTTTCCGGTGACATTGCCAGCAATATAACTCTTGGCGATGAACGTATCAGCGAGGCCCACATGATCGAAGCGGCGCGGCGTGCGCAAATCGCGCCCTTCATTGAGAGGCTGCCGGGTGGTTATCGCGCGGAAGTTCAGGAGCGGGGTTCAACCTTGTCGCAGGGACAGCGCCAGTTGCTTTCTTTCGCTCGTGCCCTGGCTTTCGATCCGCGCATCCTAATTTTGGATGAAGCGACGAGCTCGGTCGACACCGAGACTGAGTTGCTGATCCAGACGGCGCTTGAAGAGTTGCTCAAACAGCGAACTGCGATCATTGTCGCGCACCGTCTTTCGACCATTAAGAATGCCGACCGGATCCTCGTCATTCACAAAGGGCAGATTTGGGAACAGGGCGGACACGATGAATTGCTGGCCCGCGCTGGATTGTACGCGCGGCTCTATGATTTGCAGTACCGCTTAGAGCGGCAAAACGGTGCAAACTTCGAAGCATCTACTGATAGCGGACCAATGTCAGCCGATCAATCCGAGCGATCCTGAAGACCGGAATCCAGGGAATACCGCTGTTAAAGATTTCACGCCAAGATGCTTCTGTAACACTTCGCTGCAAACGGCGCGGTAATCAGTGGTCAGGTCGAGATCGCGTGCTTCATAAAGAACTTCCTGCGCCAAGCCCGGCCACCGACCTAAAACTCGGCCGCCGCGGACGTTGCCACCAAGCGCGAACATCACGTTGGCATGACCGTGATCGGTGCCGCGATTGCCATTTTCCCGGGCGGTGCGGCCAAACTCTGACATCGTCACCACCACGACATCTTCCATCCGATCGCCGAGATCTTGATAAAACGCGCTGAGTCCTTCGCCCAGCTCCTTTAATCGATTGGCTAGTTGACCCTTGGCGCCGCCTTCATTGACGTGGGTATCCCAACCCTCGATCTCAGCAAACGCGATTTCCACTCCGACCTCACTCTTAATCAGCCGGGCAATCTGTTTCATACTTTGGCCGAATCTGCCGTTAGGATAGGTCGCCGTGCTTTCAGGAATCGCCGCCTGAACCTGGCGTAACGTAGCCATCGCGTGGAAGAGGCTTTCACCGCCCCGACGAAACAGCGGATCGGTGGTGTTGGCGTAGAGTTTCTGCAGGCTGCTATTTAGCTGCTCGTTGCGCAGACGAAATTCGTCGATGGACGAGATAGTCAGGGTCGGCGTCTCCCCGGCGAGCATCCTCGGCGTGCGTGCCGTCATCGCGACCGCGCGCAAAGGGATTGGCGAGTTGGACCGTCCAGCCAACGATCGGTTCAACCAGCCGTCCGGGGTGTTCTTTAATCCAGGCGTACCGATTTCCATATAATCCTGGGCATCAAAATGGGAACGCGTATTATCCGGCGAACCCGCCGCGTGGATGATTGCCAGATGTCTTTTGTCGTAAATGCTCTTGAGCGGGGCAAGTGCCGGATGTAGCCCATAGAAGCCATCGAGATCTATGGCTTTGTCTTCTCCCGCCGCCGGATCGGGCACGGCGATACTGGGACGCAATAGATAATAAGCGGGATCTTTAAACGGCACGACTACGTTCAGCCCATCCATGCCGCCGCGCTGGAACACTACGACGAAGACT
>JAICEJ010000432.1 GCA_025924215.1 Candidatus Binatia bacterium | reverse complement strand
TGTCAGGTTTATCGGCGAGAAAGTAGCGGCGGTGGCGGCCGACAGCGAGGCGATTGCCGAACAAGCCATCGAACTCATCGAAGTCGAGTATGAAGAGATGGAACCGCTGCTCGACCCGCTCCAAGCGATCGAGCCGAACGCGGCGCTGCTTCATCCGAAGGTAACCAGCTATCGCGGCTTGCTTCATCCGATTGAAACGCCGAGCAACGTGTTTATCGACATGAACTGGAAGAAAGGCGATGTCGAAGCGGGGTTCCGCGAATCCGACATTGTCGTCGAAAACGTTTTTACGACCAGACCCGTCCATCAGGCTTATATAGAGCCGCACGCTTGCGTCGTCCAAGCACAAGCTGAAAATAATGCCGAGATCTGGGCCTGCTCGAAAGTGCCGTTCGCGCTGCGCGAACAGGTGGCAACGGCATTTGGCAAAGGCCTTGAGCATTTCACGGTTCATCCTTGTTATATCGGCGGCTGCTTCGGCGGCAAAGGCGATTTCATGGATGTGCCGGTCTGCTACCTGCTGTCGCTGAAGAGTGGCCGGCCGGTGAAAATGGTGATGGATTATGCAGAAGAATTCGTTGCGGGTAATCCGCGTCACGCTGCCATCGTGCGGGTAAAAACCGGAGTCAACAAAGATGGGCGGCTGATCGCTCATCGGATGGAGTATGTATTCGACAGCGGCGCTTACGGCGCATTCAAACCCCAGGGTTATCTCGTCGGCCCCAAAGAGGCCGCCGGACCTTACCGCATTCCCAATGTTTTTATCCGCGAGCGGATCGTTTACACCAACAAAATTCCCTGCGGGCATATGCGCGCGCCGGGAGATCCCCAAGGATTTTTCGCCAACGAATCGCAGATGGATCTTATCGCCAGGCAGCTGGACCTGGATCCGGTGGCTTTCAGGCAAAAGAATTTGCTGCGCGACGGTGAGCTTTCGCCGATCGGCCACGTTATTCCGCATATCAAAAGCGCCGAGCTCGTCGAAAGCGCTGTTGAAAAATCCGGCTATCGCGGGCCCAAACGAAAACATACCGGTCGCGGAATCGGCTTGGCTCAGTGGCTGCCGTTGGGTGGCGAGTGCCACGCGCTGGTCACGATCGATGGTCAGGGGACGGTTACGGTTGCCACGGCAATGCTCGATCAAGGGGCGGGAACGCACACCGCAATGCGGCTGGTAGCGGCCGAAGAACTCAAGCTGCCGTTAGAGAAGATCCGCGTGGCAACGTTGGATACCAGCGAGGTCGGTCCGGACACCGGAATCGGCGCCAGTCGTGGCACCCGCATTTTCGGCCATGCAACCCGGCTCGGCGCGGCGCAAGCCAAGGAACAATTGCTTCAGCTTGCCAGCTACAAGTTGGGTGTCGCCAAGGAAGAGCTTTTTGTGGCTGGAGACGGAACGGTGCGGAGTGCGGCGGGCAGGAGCATCAGCTATGGCGAGATTGCTCAAGCCAGCGGCGAGGGAATTCGTGGCCACGGCTTCTACAAGAATTTCGAATCCGGTCCCGAGGCTGCGCTTTGCGCTCAGATCGCCGAAGTCGAAGTCGATGTCGAAACCGGGCAGGTGACTGTCAAACAGTTTACCACCGCGCATAGCACCGGAACCGTACTCAACCCGCTCATGCATCAAGGCCAGATCGACGGCGGCGTCGTCATGGGCATCGGGTACGCGCTCATGGAAGAAGTCATTATCGATGGCGGTAGGGTGATGACCACCAACTTCGGCGACAGCAAGATTCCATCGATTATGGATATACCGCCGCTGAAGACGATCATTCAGGAGAACCCGGTGGGCAATGGCCCATATGGCGCGATGAGTATCGGCGAGCCGCCGGTTATCCCAACCGCGCCGGCCATCGCCAACGCGGTGTATGACGCGGTCGGCGTGCGCATCTATGATTTGCCGATCACGGCCGAGAAGGTTTTGTGGGCGCTACGCGGAAGACGAGATTAATGGAGTACTGAGTCATGGAGTAGTGGGCTGGATTTGACCAACACTCCAGCACTCCATCATTCAATTGTTCTTCTCGGACGCCGTTGCGGCAGATCATTTTACTTGCTAATTCAAATTGCCATCTATGACAGACGAACTAGCCAAACGGATCGTTCGGGGTCTCAAAGACGCTGGAGTCAACTTCGTTACTTACCTGCCGGAAACCCGGCTTAGCCAGATCGTTCCGTTGATTCGGAACGATCCTGGGATGGAGCTGATTGCAGCGGCTAGCGAGCAGGAAGCGGTGACGATTGCCGCGGGCGCAACTCTCGGCGGCAAGCAGGCTGCCGTCTACATGGAAAATACCGGCATCTATGTTTCCAGCTACAGCTTGCTTGCGGTGGGTAAACAATTGGGGGTGCCGATACTGCTGGTGGTCGGTTTTTTGGGCGGGATCGCCGATCAGCGCAATAGTTTTCTTTACGCGACCATCGGCAATCATACCATTCCGGTTCTGCAGGGATTGGGCATCGAGCACATGCTGCTCGAAGACGGCGACCGGCTGGAAATCAAAATCAAAGACGCGGTGCGCGGCATGAATGCTTTGCGAGCGCCCTTTGCGCTGCTGTTTGCCGGGGAGTTTTCGCTATGATCCGGTACCAATGCTTGGAACTGCTTGCCGCGAACATAACCGATCAATTGCTGGTGACGTCCCAGAGCGGCCAGCGCATTGAGTGGTCGCACCTGTCAAAACACGAAGGTAATTTATTGGTGGGCATGATGGGCTGTGCTATCGGCGTCGGTATGGGCTTGGCGCTTGCCCTGCCGCACCGCAAGGTAATCGTGCTCGATTCCGACGGCAGCGTGCTGTTGTCGTTGTTCAATCTCGCCACTCTCGGCAATCTGCAGCCTAAGAACCTGGTTGTTTATGTCTTCGATAACGGCGTCTACAGCGGCAGCCGCATCAGTTACGCCACCGCGACTTCGGGAAATACCGACCTGGAGGCGATGGCGAAAGGCGCGGGCATCAAAAGCGCGCACACGATTCGCGATATTGAAGATTTCAAAAAGCACGGCATCGATGCTCTTGCCGACAATGAGCTGGCATTCTTTGTTTGTAAGGTCGAAGAAAGCTTGATGCACCGCGAGATCCCGAGACCGAACACCGATCTTGCCGAGAATAAATACACCTTTGTGCGCTATCTCGAGCGCACCGAAAAGAAAACCATTCCTTTCATCGGGCGCGGCTAGCAACTTGGAGGAGGACTCATGCGACGGATTGTTTCAACATGGATCGCTTTGATATTTTTAGCAGTGCTTCCAGGGAAACCGGCTGACGCGCAGGAGTCCTATAAAGACAAGACCATCCGCTTTATCGTCGGCTATTCCGCGGGCGGATCCTTCGATCTCTACACCCGGGTGATTGCGCGCCATTTCTCAAAGCATGTTCCGGGTAATCCCACGACTCTGGTAGAGAACATGACCGGCGCCAGCGGCATCATTGCGGCGAATCATCTTTACAACATCGCCAAGCCCGATGGTCTCACCATCGGCGCCTGGGCCGCGCCCCTGGTGCTGCAGCAGATCATGGGCAATGAGGCGGTAAAGTTCGATGCGCGAAAATTCGGCTATCTCGGTGTGCCAAGCCCCTATGACACGGTTTGCACGTTCAATGACAAGAGCGGCATCGCGACAATAGACGATTGGTTCAAGGCAAAGCGTCCCATGAAGATTTCGTCCATAGGCCCGGGGACGAGCACCTCGGACATTCCCAGGCTTCTGAAAGCTGCGTTAAACCTGCCGCTCGATGTTCTCGAAGGCTATAAGGGCGGCGCCGATGCGCGCCTAGCCGTCGAGTCGAGCGAGGTCGACGGCTATTGCGGTTCCTGGCAGACCGTCGAAACCGTTTGGCGCAGCGCCTATGAGAGCGGAAAGATTCACGCGGTCTTACAAGCATCGCTCCAGTCGCACCCGAGGTACAAGAAAGTGCCGCTGGCGATCGATTACGCCAAGACAGATCTGGCCAAGCAGCTAGTCACCGTCGCCGACAGCGCCCACGGCGCGCAGTTCCCCTACACCGTTCCGCCGGGTATGGCCAAGGACCGGCTCGAGCTTTTACAGAAGGCTTTTGTTGACACTCTGAAAGATCCGGAGTTTTTGGCCGAAGCGAACAAATCCAAGCTCGACATCGAAGTGATTGATGGACCGGCTATAGCCAAGAAGTTCGGCACTCTTTTTGATCTTCAGCCAGACACTGTTGGGAAATTGAAAGAAGTTCTTCTGCCGAAGAGGTAATAACGATAGTGCAAAGATATTTTACCGCTGAGGCACAGAGACCGCAGAGAAAAGCGCTTTTTCGAAATTAGGCGCACTCCGCGACTCTGCGATAAGAGTGAAATGCAACTAATACGCACGGCCGACCTTTTACCGCGGAGATACAGGCTGGTACCATGAAACGCGCAGGCGAATTGTCTAAGGCCTATTTTACAGGCGGGCTCATTGTTCTCCTCATGGCGATTGCTAATCATGCCGTGAGCAGCGGAACGCCTAAGTTCGTCTA
>JAICEJ010000431.1 GCA_025924215.1 Candidatus Binatia bacterium | reverse complement strand
CCGTAGAGCGCTGCGGCGTTTTCGCGGATGACCTTCCGCTTCATCTCCGGCGGCAAATGCGCCGAATCTTTCTCGATAAAATCCTTGGAAAACGGCCAGGTGCTGTCCGGATGCGGATAATCCGAACCCCACATGATGTGACCGTCGCCGAAGAACTGGATCAAATGCAGGCCCACCAGATCGGTCTGATAGGTTGCCCAAACCTGACGCTTGAATATCTCACTGGGCATGTTCTTCAGCGGTATGTCTTCGGATTTCTTTCTTTCGAATTGGCGCTTGTAACGGTAATCCATTTCTTGCACGACGAACGGGATCCAGCCGATGGCGGATTCGGCAAGGCAGAATTTCAATTTCGGATGTCGTTCCAAAGTTCCGAAGTTAAACATGTTCACGAATGGATTAAAAAACGAAGTGGCGCCGTTGCTAAGACCCATGTCGAACACGCCCTGGCGCTCGCCCGGCTTCACTGCGTCGATGGTTGCCCTAACCGTTCCCGACTGAACGCTGCCGCCGACATGATAGGAGATCACAATGCCGGCGTCCTCGGCAGCGGCCCAGAATACATCCCAGGGCTTCAGATTCATTTCGAGGGTGACATCATTAACCAGGAAGTTGGCTTCGCGAAACCCCAACTTCGCCACTCGGACCACTTCATCCGCAGCGTCCTGCGCATCGACAGGAGAGAGCATCGCCACCGGAAAAAATCGCTTGGGCGCGGCTCTGCCGAATTCCAACGCCCAATCGTTGTATGCTCGAACGCAGGCATTTCTCAGCTCGGGTTCGCCGACCTGCATAGCGATAATCGGTGGAAACATCAGCGAAGCTTCGACGCCGTCGCGATCCATATCGGCAAGCCGTTTCTCGGGCGTGGTAGGCCGGTGCGCCTCACCGACTCCGCCTCGATCCAGAGCCAGCCTGGTGCGGTTAGATTTAGCAAACCAGCGCTCGCCACGATACTCGGCCCAGGTCTCGCCGTCGCAAACCCAGTATTCGCCCTTTTCTCCCCGATCTTCCACGTGGGGGCCGCGCTCGCGCAAAGACTCAGGCAGGCGCGCTGTCCAAAGGTCTCGGGGCAAGTATCCTAAATCGATATGATCATCGGCTGAAATCATCGCGTACGTCATGAGCTTCTCCTTGAAATCGGCAGCGCGCAGGGCCGGCCCTCCTTAACCATTCATTCGTTTATCCGTTCAGAGTGACCGCTGCCCAATCTATGGATTACCTGGCGGTTGATCTTGTGGCGAGTTCATCACGTGTTGAATCAAACGGTCCAGTTCTTCATAGGGCTGCGCGCCTACCATCAAATAGCGGCCGGCAAGAAATGTCGGCACGGCATTGACACCGTAGGCGGCGCACCGGCGCCAGTCTTCATCCACTGCATCTTTGTAGGCGCGGCTTAGCAAAACATCGGTGGCTTCATCTGCGGGCAAGCCGTTTTCGGCCGCGATCTGAGCGAGAACGTCGGCTTTGCCGATATTCTTGACGTCGACGAAGTAGGCGCGGAAGAGAGCATCGGTAATCTTTTCTTCCATGCCTTTGGTTGCGGCCCATTTCGCCAGCTCCTGAGCCAAACGGCTGTTGTACGACATGTCACGATCAGGATTAAACGGCAGTCCTTCGCGATCCATGTTCACTTTCATCTTGCGGTTTCGCGCAATGATCTCCGGCCCGCGTGGGCTACCTTCCACGGGAGTCTCGGGATGAAGCGGAAACTGAGTAAACTCGATCGTCAATCCATACTGATTTTTGAGTTTCTCGACACGCCCGGTGACGAGATAGCACCAGGGTCAGACAAAGTCGGAGAACACTTCGAGAACTAATGGATCGGGCATAAGACCTCCTCTTAGAATTCGTTCAACCGTTCAACGAGTTCAAAAGTTCAACGTCAGAGGGTTCGAATCGTTCAAGCCATTCAAGTAGTTGTGAACACGGAAAAGAGCTCCGGATGCCCAACTGCGATTTCTTCGGGATCCGATCGTTGAACTGTTAAATGTTTGAACTGTTGAACTGCCTTACTATCATTGATTGATTCTATGTTTGTTACTCCGCGGAAGTCAAAGCATCCGCGCGGAAAATTTAGCCGCAAGTTGACAATACTTCACATGCAGAGATAGTTTCCAGAACTGTATGGCGGTACGGTTTTCTTTAGCGGGCAATGCCGCGGAGCGCAGTTTTAAGGATCAAGTGGAGCGCGCGGCTTTGATGGAAGAGCTTGGCTACCACGGAATCTTCTTTAGCGAATCGCTCATGAGCGGGCTCGATCCGTTCCAGGTCCTTGCGATTGCTGCGATGCGCACCAAGCGGATTAAGCTGGGTACGGCCATCATGACCATGACTTTTCGTGAGGCGGTGGTGCTTGCCAATCAGTCGGCGACGTTGAACGAGATCTCCGACGGTCGCGCTGTCCTCGGCTTGGGCACCGGAGACGGCACGACCTACACGATGGCGCGCACCGCGGTGCCGCTGGAGAAGTTTGAAGAGGGCACACGCGTCATTCGCGAGCTGGTAAACGGCCGCACCATCCATATTCCTAAGGGTAAGGAACGGGAAGCCGGCGAAATTCCCTTGCGTGCCGGAAAATTTCCCGTGCCGATCTGGATTGCGGCAGCGGGACCGCGCGCTCTCAGAGCCGCCGGGCGTGTCGCCGACGGTGTGATCCTAGGCTGCGGATTCGATCTCGGAGTCCTGACGTGGGCTCGTGAGCAGATCACCCTGGGCGCTCTTGATGTTGGACGAGATCCTGGGGAAATCGAGTATGTCGGCGCCGGAATCGCATGCGTGGATGAGAATGGCGACCTCGCCCGGGATAAGGCGCGCGGGCGACTGGCCAACCGGGCGCATCAAAATTTTCGCTTTACGCTGGAAACGGTTCCGCCCGAAGAGCGGCCGGGTGTAGAAAAATTCATGAAGCATTTCGATGTCACCAAAAAAATCGATCAACGTTCCGATCCTGCTCTGGTCACTGATTATTTAGCGCAAAGATTTGCGATAGCTGGCACTCCGGAAGAGTGCGTCGCGCGGATTAAAGAGCTCGAGCACGCCGGCATTCGTAGTTTTTTGTTAACCTTGCCGCCCAAGGTTTACTATGACGTTATGCATCGATGGGCTCAGACGGTTGTGCCGCTATTCTCCTAAAGTGAGTTCGGTTGGACTGGAGGCGTGAACGCTCGATGCCTTTTGTGCAGATGGGTCAGATTGTTCATCACTTCGAGCTCAAGGGGAGCAAGGACAAGTCTGCGCTGGTGTTTTCGAACTCCCTTGGCAGCGATTTGCGTATCTGGGATGCTGTAGCCGACCGGTTGTCCGAGCACTTTAGCATCGTCCTCTACGATAAGAGAGGGCATGGTCTCTCAGAGGCTTCGGAGCCGCCGTATTCTGCGAGTGATCTGGCTCGGGATATCGTCGGATTGCTGGATTCATTGAAAATCGATCAGGCGGTGATTTGCGGGGTTTCGGTGGGTGGCATCATCGCGCAAGCCATGGCATTGGATCATCCGCGCCGGGTGCGTGCTCTGGTGCTGTGCGATACCGGGGCGCGAATAGGCTCGGTGGAATCATGGCAGCAGCGCATCGATACGGTTCAGAGCGGAGGTGTCCAATCTCTTAAGACCACAACCATGGAACGCTGGTTCTCGCAGGGATTTCGCAAGCGCTTCCCCGCCGATGTGCGCGGCTATGCCAACATGTTGCTTCAAACCACGGTCAAGGGCTACATAGGTACTTGCTGCGCGCTGCGCGACGCCGATTTTCGCGGCGACGTGTCCCGGCTGAAGCAACCGACATTGGTGCTGTGTGGCGCGGAAGATATCGCGACCCCACCGGAGCTTGGACAGGAACTGGCTGGTTTGATTTCCGGCAGCCGGTTCTCTTCCATTGCCAACGCGGCTCATCTGCCGTGCGTCGAACAGCCGGCGGCGGTTGTCGATTGCATGATGCAATTTTTTCGGGAGGTGCAAATTGTCTGACGAGCTATTTGATAAAGGTATGGCAGTGCGCAAAGCGGTGCTCGGTGCGGAATATGTCGCCCGGGCGGAAGCCAATAAGACCCATTTTGACGCAGACTTCCAACGCTACGTTACCGAGAACGCCTGGGGCGCGGTTTGGGCCCGACCGGGGCTCGAAAAGAATATCCGCAGTATGCTCACCATCGCCATGTTGGCGGCGCTCGGCCGTCATGAAGAATTGGGCGCCCATATCCGCGCGACGCGCAATACCGGCGTAACTCGGGAAGAGGTCAAGGAAGTTCTGTTGCAAGTGGCGGTCTATGCCGGCGCGCCGGCGGCGAACAGTGCCTTTGCTATTGCCAAACGAATTTACCAGGAGATTGAAGAAGAAAAAAAATAGCAAAAAGGGCGATAGCAATGGAGAAACTGATTCTCGACGGCGGTGTTTGGAGATTGTGAAAATGAAAATCCAACCCTACAAACAGCGTGACTGGAAATCCCATCCGCCGTACATGTTCAAGGCGTACGGCTCCTCGGTCAAACGCGGACCTCTGGAAAAGCT
>JAICEJ010000430.1 GCA_025924215.1 Candidatus Binatia bacterium | reverse complement strand
CCAAGCTCAGAAAGGAACTCGTGCCTATATCAGGTGCAACTCTAGATCTGATGACAAATCTTCAGCAGGAACCAAATTCAACTTTTGAAGATCCGAAGCCCTCGCCAACAGTTCTAAAACAGATTCGGTCAGCTACTGTGAGATTTATACAATTTCAGCTTAATAGAGAAATCAAGTCGGCTTCCTTTCTCAATCAGTTTTGCTCCTGATGATCGCCCACTACTGAAGGATTTTGATGCACAACGAGGTTATTGCTATGCCTAAAACAATTAAATTTGTTTACTTCTTCGGCGGCGGAAAGGCTGAAGGTAAAGCATCGATGCGCGACTTGCTCGGTGGCAAAGGGGCGGGTTTACACGAGATGACGCGTATTGGAGTCCCGGTACCCCCGGGATTCACGATCACCACTGACGTTTGTAGGTACTATTACGCTCGGGGCGGTTATCCTAAAAACCTGGAAATCGATGTAAACCTGGCGCTTAAGCGTGTAGAGAAGCAACTTGGCAAGCGCTTTGGAGATGCTAATGACCCGTTGTTAGTCTCGGTTCGTTCTGGGGCAAGAGAGTCAATGCCGGGTATGATGGATACGGTGTTGAACTTGGGACTCAATGATCAAACACTGCAAGGCCTTATTCGTCAGACTCAAGACCCACGGTTTGCCTATGATACTTATCGACGGTTCGTACAGATGTATTCGGACGTGGTGCTTGGGGTGAAGCCCCGAGATAAAGCGCAGGCAGATCCTTTCGAGCAAATTATTGCAGAAAAGAAGCGCAGTCACGGTTTCCACTCTGACGCTGAATTGACCACAGATGATCTGAAGGAGCTCGTCGACAGATACAAGGCAGAGGTCAAATCAAATACTGGGAAGGATTTTCCAGACGACCCTGTTGCGCAACTCTGGGGAGCAATAGGCGCGGTGTTCGGGTCCTGGAACAACGACCGAGCCGTTGCATACCGTGAACTTTATCGCATTCCGAGTGAGTGGGGCACCGCGGTGAATGTTCAGGCGATGGTTTTTGGCAATCTCGGAGAGTCTTGCGCCACCGGGGTTGCCTTCACCAGAAATCCTTCTACGGGAGAGAAAGAGTTTTATGGAGAATTCTTGGTTAACGCACAGGGTGAAGACGTCGTTGCCGGCATCCGAACGCCGAGAGCGATTGGTGAACTAAAAAATGCGATGCCCAGGCCCTATGCGCAACTACATAGAGTATGTAGAAGGCTTGAGAAGCATTACCGTGACATGCAGGACATCGAATTCACCATTGAAGATAATACCTTGTGGATGCTTCAAACCCGATCGGCTAAACGCACGGGATTTGCTGCTCTCCGAGTTGCAGTTGATATGGTGGAAGAGAAGATCATTACCAAAAAGGACGCTTTGCTCAGAGTTGAGGCCGATCATTTGAATCAGCTTCTTCGTCCAATCTTCGACAGCCAGGACAAGCAGAGGGCGGCCATAGAACGTCGCATCCTCGTGAAGGGTTTACCGGCGGGACCAGGCGCTGCTAGCGGGCGCATAGTCTTTCATGCAGAGGATGCCGTGGAATGGAAAAAAAACGGCAAGCGCATCGTACTCTGCCGGATTGAAACAAGCCCCGATGACATACGAGGCATGGAGGCGGCGGAGGGAATTTTGACTGCTCGAGGTGGTATGACATCGCACGCCGCCTTAGTGGCACGTCAGATGGGCAAAGTATGCGTTGCTGGTTGCGAAGCTCTGCACATTGATTATGCGGCGCGAGTGATGCGAGTAAATGGAACAGTTCTAAAGGAAGGAGATTGGATTTCGGTTGATGGCAGCACTGGCGAAGTCATCAGAGGTGAAGTTCAAACGCGTCCATCGGAAGTTCTTCAAGTGCTCTTGGAAAAGACGTTGTCTCCTAGCAAATCTTCCTTGTACCGCCAGTACGCAAAGCTTATGAAGTGGGCAGACGAAATTCGCAGGTTGGGCGTGCGAACCAATACCGACCAGCCGGATCAAGCCGAGGTTGCGCGGGCTTTCGGAGCTGAAGGTATTGGCTTGTGCCGAACCGAGCACATGTTTTTTCAGGGTGATCGGATTCAAGCCGTGCGCGAGATGATCCTGGCGGATGATGAAGCCGG
The DNA here is from genome assembly GCA_025924215.1 of Candidatus Binatia bacterium. GTDB lineage: Bacteria > Desulfobacterota > Binatia > UBA9968 > UBA9968 > WHTF01. Next base: position 2,401 of record JAICEJ010000430.1, on the reverse strand, counting down.
ACGCCGAAGGGCATTGGCTAAGCTTTTGCCCATGCAAAAGCAGGATTTTAAAGCAATCTTGGAAATCATGGGAGAGTTGCCTGTCGCTATTCGGACACTCGACCCGCCACTCCATGAATTTCTACCTAGCCGAGAGGAAGAAATTGCTGAGTTGGCGCATGTTATGAGCGTGCCGCTGGAAGCTCTACGAGACAAGGTCAAAGTCCTTCAAGAGTTTAATCCCATGCTCGGGCATCGGGGCTGCCGATTGGGAATTTCATATCCTGAGATCACGGAAATGCAAGCCCGCGCGATATTCGAAGCAGCGTGCGAATTACGTCAAGAAGGAAAGAAACCTTTTCCTGAGGTAATGATCCCGCTTGTCGGATCACGCGAAGAATTCTCGGCCCAAAAGAACATCGTTCAGACGGTCGCCGAGGAAACGATGAAGGTCTACGGCGTCAAAGTCCGCTTTCTGATAGGAACTATGATTGAGTTGCCGCGGGCATGCTTGGTGGCGGACGAGATCGCACAGGAAGCGGAATTTTTTTCTTTTGGCACCAATGATCTTACACAGACCTGCCTAGGCCTTTCACGTGACGATGCCGGGAAATTTTTGCCCACCTATGTGCTTGATGGCCTTCTGCCGGAAGATCCCTTTGTCACCGTGGATCAGGAGGGTGTCGGGGCTTTGATGAAGATTGCCGTCGGGAAAGGGCGAAGAGCACGCAAAAACCTTGAAATAGGAATATGCGGGGAACATGGCGGTGATCCTAAGTCAATCCATTTTTGCCATCAAATCGGTTTGGACTATGTCAGCTGTTCGCCCTACCGTATTGCTGTAGCAAAACTAGCCGCAGCCCAAGCGTCCCTATTACAAACTACGTAATTTCACATACTTAACCGGTAATTTACTTCAGCTCCGGCCACTCTCCTCGGGAGAAGTTTTATTGACAGGTCTGTATTTATTCACCATAATTTCACGAGTCGAAATTCGTTTAAAGTGATCTATGGAACCGAGGGTAGCAGAATTATTGGTCAGAGGGGGAGTTGTTTCACGCGACCAACTGAACAAGGCCCAGCAAAAAGGACGTGACAGCGGTTCGTCCGTCATGAAAGAGCTTGTCCAACTCGGATTTACGACAGAACAGACACTTACCGAATTCCTCGCCAAACAGTTTGGCATCGAAAAGATCGAGCTGACTCCGGAGGAGATCGAGGAGTCGGTTTTTAGTTTGGTACCGCCGCAGCTTACTCAGAAACATCAGATAGTCCCAACCAAGCTCACCGGCTCAACTCTCACCGTTGCTATGGCGGACCCAACGGATTTGATAGCAATCAATGAGATCAAATTCATCACCGGTTATGGGGTGAGAGTCGTACTAGCATCCCCGTCCGCCATCAAGAAAACCTTAGACCACCGATTTGGCGGAATCAGTTACGACGACGTTCTAAAAAAATTCGGCGATAGTGACATGGAGCTCATCCTCGAGCAGGATGATGTCAACCTTCAAGAGCTTCAACAGGCTACGATGGAAGCACCAGTAGTTACTCTGGTCAACGCCATCTTAGCAGACGCGGCAAAACGCAGAGCGAGTGACATTCACATCGAGCCCTACGAGAAACTTTTCCGTGTGAGATTCCGTATCGATGGTGTGCTGCAAGAGATAATGAGTCCACCGCTCCGGCTCAAAAATCCTCTAGTTTCTCGCCTGAAGGTTATGGCCGGGCTCGACATCGCCGAACGGCGACTTACGCAGGATGGCCGTATCAAGCTGAAAATGGGTATCGGCGGCGAGTTAGACATCCGTGTGTCGGTTTTGCCTACTCTCTTCGGCGAAAAAGTCGTTATGCGGTTGCTTGATAAATCCAATCTCCAGCTCGATATGGCGAAGCTTGGCTTCGATCCTCAGACACTGGAAGATTTTCAGGAAGCCATTCATAAACCGTTCGGGATGATCCTTATAACGGGCCCGACAGGCAGCGGTAAGTCGACTACTCTCTATTCGGCGCTTTCCGAATTGAACAAAGCCGATGTGAATATTTCAACTGCTGAGGATCCGGTTGAATATAACCTTGTGGGTATCAATCAAGTTCAGGTAAGAGAACAGATAGGACTGAACTTCGCTTCATGTCTACGCTCTTTTCTACGGCAAGACCCGGACATTATCATGGTCGGTGAGATTCGTGATCTTGAGACTGCGCAGATTGCTGTTAAAGCGGCTCTCACAGGTCATCTTGTCCTGAGCACCTTGCATACTAACGATGCTCCATCGACCATTGATCGTCTTATCAATATGGGCGTGGAGCCGTTTCTACTAACTTCGTCAATCAACTTAATTGCAGCGCAACGCCTGGTGCGGCGTATCTGCGATAAGTGCAAAGAACCGATCGAGGTCGCGCCTGAGGCTTTGATTAACTT
>JAICEJ010000429.1 GCA_025924215.1 Candidatus Binatia bacterium | reverse complement strand
TGGCGAGATTGGTGGTCGGAAATTCGACCGTGCCGTCGGTTTGCTCGATGAGAAGGCAGGAAATGGCGCGCGATCCCAACTCGATCGCTAACGCCATGCCGACGGGACCGCCACCGGCAATGAGCACGGGATAATGGGTCATCGTATTTTGCTCGTCATAGCGTCTGTCACTGTCGCGCAGCTTTGTTGACAAAGCTGAAATCGAACACCTGATTCGTGGGGATATCTTTTCCGCTGTCGCCGAGGCTCTTCTGAGTGAAGTCGATGGCGCCTTTCATCCAGGCCTCGTCGGCGCCGCCATCGGCTGGAAGGCGGCTCAAGTACAGTTCGAAAAACGCTTCGGCCAGCGCCTGGTCTTTGATGTGGAAATAATCGCTCAAAATCTTCATCGCTTCGGCGCGGTTCTGTCTGGCAAAGTGCAGCCCGCGCACGCTTCCTTTGACGAAGGCGAGAACCTCCGCCGGGTTGTTTTTGATTTTCTCTTCGGTGGCACCGATACCACCGCTTGGATACGTCGGCATGTAATCCCCGGTATAAGCGAGGCGAGTGAAACCCTCGCGCTGCAGCACCAATGGCCGGGGGGGTGTGAACAGGCCGGCGGCGATACGGCCGGCTCTTAGGGCGAGAACCGTTTCTTCCTGTGCGCCGACCACGATGGTGGTGACGTCTTTGTTCGGTGCGAGGCCGTTTTTCTGCAGCAGCAATTGCATCAACAGATCGACCGCTCCGCCGCGTGACGAAATGCCAACGACTTTGCCTTTTAAGTCTTGAATCGTTCGAATCTGCGGTTGTACCACGAGATCGAATTGGGGTTTGGCGGATGCAATGAAGACGAGCTTGACAGGAATTCCGCGCACAGCGGCGGCAATGGTGGACCCTGAAGAAGATGTGTAATCGACTGAGCCGCCGAGCAGCGCCTGCATGCCCACCGCGCCGCGAATCATGATCACTTCGACGTCGAGCCCTGCGTCCCGATAAAAGCCTTTTACATGAGCGATCCTAAACGGCACCTCGGCGATAGAGGCCGCGCTGACCGAGAATCGAACCTTTTTGAGCTGCGCAGAAACCGGTGAGGCGATGGTGATGAACAGAATAGCGGCCGATAAAACTGTCTGCTTTATTCCCATGGTGCAACCTCCCCCGCAAGTAAACACACGGTAAACAGACCTGTCAACATACGATGCATCGCGCTTGACGCGGATGCCAGGCTGTCGTAAGGACATGGCACGCAGTCATGAAATTAAAGCTCATCATCTTCGTTGGCGCGCTCCTTCAATTGATTCTCTGGACCGGCGTTCAGGCTCAACCCATCCCTAAGATTCGCATCGGTTATCCTTCGATCAGCTCGCGACAGGCGCAGCTCTGGGTGGCCAAAGACGAAGGGATCTTTCGCAAGCATGGACTCGATATCGAGCTGATATTTCTACGCGGCGGACAAATAGCGATTCAGGCTCTCACCGGCGGCGATCCACCCCTGGTTACGATCGGCAACGTCATCATCGCCAATTTGCAGGGCCACGATATCGTGCTGGTGGGCTCGGTGGAGAACTCCTATGATCAAAGCGTTTTCGCTCGCCCGGGAACGATGACGCGGATGGAACAACTCAAGGGCAAGAGATTCGGCATTAGCGGCTTCGGATCGGCCACGCATAATGCGGCGCTGATTCTTTTCAAAAAATTCAATCTCGAGCCCACCAAAGATGTGGTGTTCGTGCCGACCGGCACCGGCCCCGAGCGTCTCGCAGCCATGACCACTGCACGTATCGACGCGACTTTCTTTAACCCGTCGGAAGTGCCGCAAGCTTTGAAAGCGGGATTTGTCGAAATCATTCAGATGGCCGACATCGGACTTGAAGTTCAGGGCAGCGGGTTGGCGACCTCGCGCAGCTACATCAGAGCCAATCGAGACGTGGTCAAATCGGCGCTCAAGGCCTACGTCGAAGGGATCTACTTTGCTTTTGCCAACAAAGAACCGACGTTAAAAACCCTAGCGCGCTACATGCGTACCAGCGATCAGGAGGTGCTCGATTACTCCTACGAGCATTATTTGAAAAGAACACCGAAGAAGCCGTATCCAACGATAAAGGGTATTCAGAATCTCATCGACATGTCGGCGCCGCAGGTGCCCCAGGCGAAAACCGCCAAGCCGGAGCAGTTCGTCGATCTGAGCTTTCTTCAGGAGCTCGAGAAGGAAAGATTCTTCGAAGAAATGGCGAGACGGTACAGATAAGAAAGACATTCCAAATCGTATAGGCGGTTCCAATAGTTTCCAATGTTAAAAGGCATCAGACCCTTCGACGGTTGGAACGACTCGAACAACTGGAACGGGTTTTATAATTTCAATAGCCGCCGCGCGTTGCCCTGCAAGATAGCGTCTTTGTCTGATTCGGAGCAAGCCAAGGCTTGCACCTTCTCCACGCCGAGCCAGTCGCCAAGAGTATACGGATAGTCGGTGCCGAGCATGAGACGATCGTTGCCGACTTTGGATCTCAGGTATTCCAGAGTATCGACGTCGTACACCAAAGTATCGAAGTAGAGGTTCTTTAAATAAGCACTGGGCGGCTTGGCCGATTGCGCCGGCCGAGCATTTTGGCCGGTCACGAATTCTTTGTCGAATCGACCGAGATGGTAGGGCAAAAAGCCGCCGCCGTGGAGAGCGCATAATTTCAAATCAGGAAAGCGATCGAACAAGCCGCTGTACAACATATAGCCAAGGGAGAGCGTCGAGTCGGCTGGATTGCCGCACACCGCGTTCAACCCGAAAGCGTCCATTCGCTCGGCCCCGGCGATGTGCTCCGGGTGCATCACGATCATCACGTCGAGTTCCTGCGCTTTAGCCCAAAACGGATCGAAGTCTTTGGTGTTGTAGTATTGGCCATTGACATTGGTGCCGATGAAGGCGCCGCGAAATTTCATATCTATGATGGAATGCTCCAGCACCTTGGCGGCCCGGGCCGCGTCCTGGAGCGGAACGGTGGCCATGCCGACAAACCGGTCGGGTCGTTGTTTGACCAATTCGTGCATGCAGTCATTGTAAAGTTTGCACCATTTTTCCCCGTGCTCGCCGGTGAGCCGGTAGCCAAGGCTGTTGGTATTGGCTTCCAGGGTCGCAAGCGCAACTTGGCCTTCGTCCATGATTTGAATCCGCCGTTCGACGTCCATTAATGCCGGCTGCAATCTATGTGGTTTGCTGCCGGCAAAGGAAAGAGCGTGGCTGCCCTTGTCTTCAGTGATGTCGACCCCGAGCGCTTTGCCGTGACGCTTGGTTTCTTCGATCAGTCGTTTCGGCACATAATGATGATGAATATCGATCGCTTGGTTTTGCATTGTTATTTCTTTCTCGCCTTATGCCGTTGGTTGATCGCCTCCGCTTATTTTCCAAATACGCCGCTCTTCTCCAGTTCGATCAAATATCTGCGGTCGATCAGTTCCTGCGGCTTAACCGATTTGGCGCGCGGATCGCTCTGGGCTATTTCATCCAAGGTGGCTTGCAGCGCTGACTCGCGGATTTCCAGATGCTGCTCTAGGGCCGGGACTTCCGACTGATAAGAAGCATCGAGGATCTTGGTGTCACTAACGCGTAGATATTTGCCGAGCACTTTGTAAACAAACGGTTTGTCGGTATGCAGGATTTTCGATGCCTCCGCCATCACGCGCATGAATCGTCCAAACACCGGGCCACGTTTGTTGAGCAAGGAGCGCAAGGTGACGAAGGATGTTGCCGCATACGGAATGCGCAGCTCGGGGCCATTGATGACGAAGCGATAGCCTTGCGCTACCGCTCTGACGTCGGCAGGCGCCGTCATCGCCGCCGCATCCAGGCCGCCGCTGACCAGGGCCGCCAGCGTCTCTGGCCCGCCGCCGGTTTGAATGGGCTGGATATCCTTGTTGGCGTCCATACCGAATCGCCTGAGCGCCTGGACGACGAAATAATGCGTATTGCTGCCGATGCGGCCGACGCCGACCCGTTTGCCTTTGAGATCTTCCGGTCGTTTGATTTCCGCTTTGCCGAGAAGACTATGAGTCAGGATATTTTTCACGCCGCCGATAAACGCGATATCCGTGGCGCCTTGAACGTAGGCGCGTACATTGCCGATGCCGCCAGTCAAGGCGATCTCCGCATCGCCCCCTAGGGTTGCCGCGGTCGCGACTCCCGAGGACGAAATGAAGATCAGCTGGAAATCCAGATCGTATTTTTTGAAGAGACCCGCTTCCTGCGCGATCCATGGCATCGACTGGGACATGACTTGAGCGGAGTGAAGACCGACGAGTTTATCGGCCGCATGAGCCCGCCAAGCGATGGATACCAATGATACGAGCAACAAAGAAATAAGTTGGCGATAAAAGTGTCTGCGGTCGATCATCTTGTTTCTCCCAACTGCAGTTTTACGTTCTCAAAGAACCTTGGCCATGGCGTATGTGTGCTTGGATGAACAAAGATAGTCGTAGGGCTCCGCTGTTATCATTTTCTCAAGCAGAACCCTTGCAATCCCGGTGCGAGAATAGGTGCGACGGATTGG
>JAICEJ010000428.1 GCA_025924215.1 Candidatus Binatia bacterium | reverse complement strand
CTGTTTAACAACGTGCGGCATGGAAAGATCGAGGAGTTTCAGTCGGCGATACCAGCGTATGAGGAAAAGATCGCCGAGTTAGCGGGAGACAAAGTCGATCTGATTCATCCGGCGGGCACGCCGCCTTTCATGCTGCTGGGCTACAAAGGCGAAGCGGAAATCATCCAACGATGGGAACGACAATTCGGCATTCCTATTTTTACTTCCGGCACAAATCAGGTCGCCGCGATGAAAGCTCTGAAGATCAAAAAGTTCGTCGGCATCGGCTATGACTTCGACGATACCAGTATCGTGGCAAGATACTTTAATGACGCGGGCTTCGAAGTGCTCGAACTCGGAAAGCTGCCGGGCCCGTGGGAAGAAGTCGGACGGCTTTCGTCGAAGGACATTTACTATCAAGCGAAACGTTTGTTTCTTCGCCATCCGCATGCAGATGGCATCTACTTTCAAGGCGGTAAGTTGCGCATTCTCGATATTGTCGAGGAGCTTGAGCAGGATCTAGGCGTGCCGGTGATCCATCCCGGCGTGACGCAATGTTGGGAGATCCAGAAACGTCTCCACGTCAGAGTTCCGCGAACGGGCTATGGACGCTTGCTGTCCGAATTGCCTTGATACGTAAGCTGCTTCATTGATCTACTGCTACGGCTTCACGAGGTCGAACGCATATCACCCTATCCTCTTAGAGCAATGTGGTTTCTGGCCGAATCCATTCGAACTCATGGCAAGGAAACGGGCATCAATGGCCGTTCCCGCAGAGGGTCCCGAAACGCTGGTTTTCCCAGGGGCAAAACCGGTGGAGGAGCCGGTTCCGTCAACAGAGCGTGCCTCGCCAAGCGCGCAATCTCCACATAGTGGTCGCAACCTGTGGCGCGTATATCCGAGCCGCAGCTCGCGTAAGCAAGAAAATTGATGGGAAGATAAAGGTCGTCGTGGGACGTTGCTACAAACGCGCTCACAAGGCTCGGAAGAAACGACACCGGCGGTGGTCTCGTGAATCGACTCCGGATAACCGTATTGTCAGACGCCAACAAGTGAAAGAAGGTCTGATAGCCATCGGCCTTGGTTCGGACTCTCAGGAGATGCTTGAAGACGTCTTCGGTGGCAGTCCCACCCGGTATGGAATAGATACCCTCTGTGAACGACCAGGGTTGATGGTCACCATACACCAGCAAGACGAAAGGCCTACCGGTCTGTCTCTGGATTTCCTTTAGCTGGTCCAGCACGAGCTCAAACGCAGCGGATGTGGAAATAGCTCGGCGCAAATATTCATTCAGCTGACAGTGTTCCTCGAACGATACGGGCGCGAAGAAGGTTGTGAAAAATTGCTTCTCGGTGTGAAACGACTGGCAAGGGTGCGGGCCATGATTCTCGGAGGTACCGATGAAGTAAAAGAATGGACCGGAACTCTGGAAGGCACCCCGCTTGATGACGGCATTGATTATGTCGCGGTCAATGAGATGTCCCCAGTCCTCCGGTAATCCGAGCGCCCGGCCGTCAATAAACTCTCTGAATCCGTAGGACTTGAACGCCTTATCCGCGTTATAGAAATTGCCTTCGACAGGATAGAATGCAGCCGTCTTATATCCCTTCCTTGCCAGATACTCTGCGAAGGAGTTTTTCACCTTTGGCGCGATGTAGTAATGCGTGTAGAAACCCTGGTATCCGAAGATCCTGGAGTCCACTCCGGTGAGCACCTCGAACTCCGAGACCCAGCTTCCGCCGCCAATGATGTTCACCCGCATAGGACCAAGTGCGCGGGTCTCGCTTTGCTTCGACCATAACGGCAATTCGACACGTGCAGACAGTCTGAAAGCGACATTGGGATCGAAGGTCGATTCTGCATGAAAAAATACGATGTTCGGCAACAGCGTTTTCGACGGCGGCACTGATTTTTTGACGAACTCGGTAGCGGCTAATTGCAATTCCTGGACAGTGGGACTATGTCCCTGCCCGAGAGAGATATGCGCGCCCTCGTCCGCCGCAAAATAGGAGAATGCCAGGTACTCAAGAACGCCTAAGCTTTGGCATAGTTCAACCTGACTCGAGGGGAACCAAAGTTCCTGCCATAGTTTCAATCCTTTGGTACTAAGGTTGGCATGAACGAATCTGCCGTACCTGGAGAGGGAAGTCTGGGCAGCGATAAGGATAACGAGAAGAGCAACGGCATTCAAAACAAAAGACCAGGATCGCGCCGCTTTCTCCTCGCCTGACCGCGAGACCTGCAGATGGTCGAGAAAAGAGTAGCCTGCTAGCTTGTAGAGAGAAGCTGCGACGAGCGCAAAGAGAAGTCCGCCTACGGTGATGAATAGGATTCTGTAAAGGTCATTGCCTATGCCGGCGGCATTGATAACAATTCTAGGGTCGGCAATGACCGTTTTCACGTCGAAAAATGTTATAGGCAAAGAAACTGCGGAGATTTTGAGATCGTTCAATCGGCTGAGCGCTGCTAATGCGCCAAGTGCGAGCGGAATGCTCAGAAGAAAGAGCCTTCCCCGCATCACTAGCGCGAACAGCAAGACAAAGAAGCAGAACGAGTAAATTGAAGCGAACTGATTGATAAAACCGAGTATGGAACTGCTGTAGCTGCTCGCGACCATCACGCAGGAGGCCAGTAAAATACTTAACGGCTTCGCTTGTGCGCGACACAGTTCCCCCAAACGACGGCTGGCCGTGTGCCGGTGAATGTTTGCCGAAGCTCGCCGAGCGTGCATGGGTTTAAACTATCATTCCCCGCATCGGAGTTGGGTTGTTGCGCGCCGGTAAAAACTCTTTGACAAAGGTTTTCACTTCAGCTTGAGCGATCAACTGAGCATTGTCGGTGATAGCGTTAACCGCACAATTCTCATTGACCGATCTCAATAAGAGCACAGGCCTTGTTGCGTTGTCCCGGCGGCGATGATGGCTAAGTGTCATTTCAAAAGGTGAGGCTTCTCCGCGACTGGTCATTCTGGAAACAGCTTCTTGCCCGTGCGCTCCTCTTCCAATGTGATTGCTTTGGTCGGACAGAGCCTGGCGGCAAGAAGAATCTTGTCATCACCATCCCCCTGGGGATCAACAACTTCAGCGATCATTTTGCTATCCAGCTGAAAAACTTTAGGCGCCGCCTGGACGCATCTTGCGTACCCTTCACACTTGGTTCTATCCACGGTGATTTTCATGAGACCTCCTCTAGGGCGTTCAAGAAGTTCAAGCGCACGTGATGGTTCGGTGCGCGACAAATAACCCGCGACTGTTGCTGTTGGCCGGAGAAACCGTTGCCGGCAGTGTTTTCCTGGTATCTGCGACCTGGCAACCGGTTACTTCAGAAACTCTTTTAATTTCGCGACGAGAGCAGGCTCGAGCTGCAGAATCTCTCTGACGTTTTGTTCGAGCGTCGCGCCGTCTTCGGGATTGATGTCTAGGTTGGCTTTTTTGGCTTCGGCGAGAAACTCCGGATCTTTCATCGTCGCCATGAAGGCCTTGCGCAGTGTCTGCACTCGATCCGCCGGTGTGTTGGGCGGCAACACGTACGGCCGCACCGTAGGGCCGTGCACGCGCGCCACGGTGGAGATCAGTCTCTTCGCCTCTTCGGTTTTGGCATAGTTGAGCGCCATCGGCAGCTTCGGATGCTCGGGATGCGGCTTGAGCGTTGCCTGAAGTATCAGCTTCAAATCGCCGCTTTCCAGCTCCTGACGCCACGTCGACTTGGTCGATTCCCAGGAGTTGCTCAGGCCGGCAACTTCGCCGCTATTGAACGCCAGACGAACGTCGGCCGTGCCTTTGTAGCCGGAAACAAGTTGAATCGGCAGGCCAAGCGTCGCCTTTAGGATGTTCGGGAAGTCATCCGAGCCTGAGCCTGAGGCGACCCCACCGAATTTCACCATCTGCTTGGATGCCATCCAGGATTCGATGTCTGTGATCCCGGTGGACTTGGCTAGTCCGATAACGAAGTTGTCCTGGGCGGGAACGCCGACGAACTGAAACTTAGCGGCGTCGAATTCGATACCCGGTTTGCCTAGCAGTTGCTGAAGAAAGAGCCCGCCGATGAAATGGCCAATGGTAAGCCCGTCCGGCCGCGCGGCCTTAAAGGTGTAGTTTGCTGAAATCATGCTGCCAGCTCCAGGCATATTTTCGACGATCATGCTGGGATTTCCGGGGATATGCTTCATCATATGGCGAGCGAGGGTCCGGGTGTAAGCATCATAGCCCCCGCCTGCGGTGAAGCCGACGATTAACCGGATGGCTTTGCCCTCAAAAAAATTTGCCTGCGCGAATGCGTGATTGGATTCGCCGGCGAAAGCGCCGAGAAACACAGTCGAGAGCGCGAGCAGTAATCTCTGCATAGATCCTCCGGATCCAACGTATAACTTTGTGAATGATGGCCGGTCAGCTTGGATTCAAAATGCTTTTGAGCTTGGCCGCCAATGCCGGATCAAGCTTGAAGATGCCCGCTACCAGCCGTTCCATCTCTTGCCCGGTAATCGGTTCAATTTCGAGATTAGCTCTTTTCGCATCCGCGAGAAATTCGCCGTCTTTCATCGTGGCGTCGAAAGCTTGGCGCAAAAT
>JAICEJ010000427.1 GCA_025924215.1 Candidatus Binatia bacterium | reverse complement strand
TCTTCAGTCGCGGGCGCGATTTCATCGTTCATTCGCGTACCCGCAGAATCGCCATCTGGACAGTCTCCATCGTTGTAGCCTTTGGCGTGCTGCTGGGATTAGTTGCGCCGCCGCTACTCCGCGGCAAAATAGCCGGCGACCTCTCGCAAAAACTGCACCGCGAAGTCACCATCGAGCAGATCCGTTTGAATCCCTACGCGATGACCGCAACCATGCGTGGTTTTCTGATGAAAGAGCGTCAGAGCCAAGCCACCGCAGTATCCTTCGATGAGCTGCACGTCAACCTGGAACTGCGGTCTATTTTCCGTCTGAGTCCGGTCATCAAAGAGCTTCGTCTGCTAAAGCCTTACGTCAATCTCGTGCGCAACGAAGATTTTAAGTACAACTTCCAGGATATAATCGATGACTTAACTTCGGGACCCCCAGGTGGTCCGACGCCGAAGTTCGCCTTGAACAACATTCAGTTGATTGATGGTCGAATTGAATTTGACGACCGGCCTGAACAGACCAAGCATTCGATTTCATCGATCAATATCGGCGTGCCGTTTATTTCCAGTCTACCGTCCTATACGGATATCTTCGTAAAACCTTCGTTCTCAGCAAATATCAATGGGGCTCCTTTGCATATCGGCGGAGCCTCCAAACCATTTCACAGCTCGCACGAAAGCACCTTCGATTTGAACATCGACAAACTACGGATCAACAAGTATCTCGAATATTCGCCCGTAGCTCTGAATTTTAAAGTTCCTTCCGGCGAACTGAACGGCAAGCTCAATGCATCCTTTAAGACCGCCAAGGAGAGCCCGTCGGTATTCACGATTACCGGGAACCTGGCACTAACGGAGCTTGCAGTCGAGAAAAATAGCGGCACGCCGTTTGGCAAGATCGCCAATCTCGACGTAGTAGTCGACTCGATCGACGTACTCAACAATAAGGTGCGCTTAAAATCAATCAAAGCTCACGGCCTGGAGTTGCATCTAGCCCGAAATCGCGATGGATCTTTGAATACCGCCAATCTGATTACGACCGCGCCAAAAACGACTTCAGTCGAATCCACGAAAAACAGCAAACCGCTAGGCTACGAAGCTGATGACATTCTGATCGATTCGGGCACCCTGCACTTCATTGATGAGACCTTGCAGCGGCCCTATAAGACCCGACTAGACAACATTCGCATCACAGTAAAAGGATTGACCAATGAACCGGCCAAAGAGGCCGATATGGAAATCTCGTTTGAATCGGATGCGAAAGAACGAGTCAGCCAAACTGGCAAAATCCAGCTGGCGCCGTTTGTGGCAGAAGGAAAAGTAGCTATCGAGAGTTTTAAGCCAGGCAATCTAAGCCCGTTTTATCAGAATGCCTTGGCCCTGGAGATCAAGGAAGGCTTATTAGACCTCACCACCCAATACAGATTCGAAGTGAAAGACGACGGGTCGGATCTAAAGTTCACCGATCTGAATGCCAATTTAAAAACGGTGCGGTTGGATTTTCCCGGGCACCCGGAACCGCTTTGGCGCATTCCATCATTTATCATTAAAGACGGTAGCGTCGACGTCTCAGGTAAAACTGTCGTCATCGGCGCGATCCAAGGCAAAGATGGCATCGGGCACGTCCAGCGGGATAAAGATGGCACTCTGAACTATGCGCGCATCGTCAAGGCCCAATCATCCACGGCGCCCGTTAAAGAGCCGATAAAAAAAGACGAGACCGAGTGGAAGGTCGAAGCCAAACAGATTGCCCTGGATAGCTTCAAAATCGAGATCGACGACCGCGGCGCCGCCGCGCCGGCGAAATTCGCTCTGTCCGATCTTTTCGTTCGCATCGACAACTTTTCCAACGCGAAAAATCAACCCGGTAAAACCAGGCTGCGTACTCGCATCAATAAGAATGGTTCACTGCGATTAAACGGTACCGCGGCTACGAACCCGGTCGCGGCTAAGCTCACCGTCGAGGCCTACGATATCGACGTTCTGTCTCTGCAGCCTTATTTCGGCGATCAGTTCAATTTTCTATTGACCGGGGGGCGAATCAGCACAAAGGGCAGCTTTACGTTAGCCAGCGGCGGCACCGGTCCGGCAAAAGCGAATTATCAGGGCGGAATAGAGCTCTATGATTTCGCCAGCATAGAAAAGGACAATAAACAGGATTTGGTGAAATGGAAAAACCTCGGGCTCCATCAGTTCGAATTGACATCAGAACCGCTGCAAGTGCGCATTGGCGAAATCGACATCACCGATTTCTACTCGCGCCTGATCATCGGTCCCGACGGCAAGATCAATCTGCAAAACCTGACCGCGCCTAAACCCCAGAACCAAGAGGAGACCTCAGCAACGCAGGCTGCTGCCACCCCCGCTGCGGATACACCGGATACTGAGAAACGGGTCACCATCGGCAAAATCAATCTTCACGGCGGCAATATCAATTTCAGCGACTTCCTGGTCAAACCCAACTATTCGGCGAACCTCACCGATGTGCAGGGAACCATTTCAGAGCTTAAACCGGAAGCGCCGGGCGATATCGACATCCAAGCTAAATTAGATGGATCTGCGCCGGTCGATATCGACGGCAAAATCAACCCGCTGGGCAAAGAGCTGTTTTTGGACATTGTAGCCGACGCTCGCGAGATCGAGATGAATCCGTTCTCACCTTACTCCGGAAAATACGTCGGTTATGGGATCGAATCGGGCAAGCTCTCGTTCAATGTCAAATACAAGGTCGAAGACCGTAAACTAACTGCGCAAAACAAGATTATTCTTAATCAGCTGACCTTCGGCGAGAGGGTCGAGAGCCCGCAAGCCACCAAACTACCGGTTTTGCTCGCGGTCGCGTTGCTTAAAGATCGAAACGGCGTCATCGACGTCGATCTGCCAATCAGCGGCTCTCTCGATGACCCGCAGTTCAGTATCGGCGGCATCGTGCTGCGGCTGGTAATTAACATCATCACTCGAGCAGTGACTGCGCCGTTCGCGCTTCTCGGCTCCGCCTTCAGTGGCGGCGCAAGCGGTAGCGGCGAGGAACTGAGCTACATTGAATTCGATAGCGGGCGCGCCAGCCTCAGCCAAACTGCTCAAAGCAAGATTGAGACGTTGGCCAAGGCGATGAACAATCGTCCGGCCTTACGCCTCCAACTGAGCGGTCGCGCCGATCCGGCCACGGACCTGGATGGGCTTAAACGGGTTTCAATGGAGCGAAAAGTGAAGGCACAAAAATTACAAGAGCTATCAGGCAAGGCAGACGCTCCTAAATCGGTTGACGAGGTCCGTATCGAAAGCAGCGAGTATCCGCAATATCTAAGACAAGCATACCGCCAGGAGAGTTTTCCAAAGCCGCGCAATGCCATTGGCCTGCTGCGCGATTTACCCGTTGTAGAAATGGAGAAACTGATGATCCAGCATGCCGCCATTGGCGAGGAGAATTTAGGTGAGCTTGCCAATCAACGCGCTCAGACGGTGCGAGATGCGTTAGTCACGACCGGACTGGTGAGCGCAGACCGGCTGTCTATTGTTTCCGCCAAGCCTCTCACCAGTGAAGAAAAAGCCAAGCTAAAAGGCAAACCCAACCGCGTCGATTTTTCTTTGAGGTGACCTTTACCTGATCATTTCACAGGACCAGCAACTTGCGCGGACAAGCGTGCAAAGGCATTTCTCAGCGTTAAGTTGTGTAGCTTAATCTTCTGGTATAAACTCATGGCGATTCAGGAGGCGCCTTCATGAACCAACCGAAGAAATCCGCAAACCCTAAAGTCACTATCATCGCCAGCAAAGGAGCGAACCAAGCTATCAATTATCTGTTGGAAGACCGTGACGAACTTGAGTGGCTCGTGGCCATCGGCCGCAACAAGAAAGGCGATATTTTCTTTTACGATACGGGCGGCGATATCATTCAAGACCTGGGCGCAATTTCTTACATAAAAGAGCGAATTCTACGAGACTACTTCGGCGAGACGGATGAATAACGTAGGCCATGCGACAAACCGGGATTGCTCAACTCCCGCTCCACGGCGGCAAGGCGCCTGTCTGGCTATTTCAAAGAATGGTCAGGCTGGGCGGCGAGATCACCCGCCTCATAATTGAAAACGACGGACCCCGGGCATTCCTCCAACGGATAGCCGATCCATACTGGCTACAGTCTTTAGGTTGCGTTCTCGGCTTTGATTGGCATTCTTCCGGCGTGACCACCACGGTATGCGGCGCTCTTAAAGAAGGCATCAAAGGCCGAGAGAAGGAACTCGGCTTGATTATCGCTGGCGGTAAAGGCGCGACTTCCCGAAAAACTCCTGGCGAGATTATCGCCGCAGGCGAGAAATATCCTCTGGATTGCAGTGCCGACGCCTTGGTTTACCTAAGCCGACTCACCGCCAAAATCGATAACAACGCAATCCAGGATGGGTTCCAGCTTTATCATCACAGTTTCTTTTTCACTTTCAACGGCTCCTGGGCGGTGGTGCAGCAAGGCATGAACGAGCGCTTTGCCCGGCGCTACCACTGGTTCTCCGAAGACGTCCGGACCATAACTCTCGAGCCTCACACGGCGATCTGCAGCAATCTGCAGAAAG
>JAICEJ010000426.1 GCA_025924215.1 Candidatus Binatia bacterium | reverse complement strand
GTCGATCAGGAGACCCGCCCCTTCTTGGATGCCCGTTATAATTACCACAGTGATTCAGACGACAATCGCCTCAACCGTTACTCGCTTTCATCGAATTTGCCTTTAGGCAATCAAAAACTGGGTCTGACCTTCAGGCATACAGATGCGGAGGACAAGACACGTGACAATCGAGCTGAAGACCTCTCGTTCAGAGTTTACTCTAATCCGACAGAGTCGCTAACAGTAGGGGCCGGCTTGGGATTCACTCAGCTCCGAGATCGCCACACCTCTACTTTTCCTACGGGTCACTTGAGGATCGACACCAAGCTATTTAGAGGCACAGCTGGCGCTAACGTACATCGGGAGGTTCTTAGTGATACGGCTGAACTGATCGAAAATCGTATACGGATGACCAATCTCGGGCTTTACATATCGCAACCGTTAACAGATCGAGTTTCGGTCTACGCCGGTTACAACTACAAGGATTTTTCAGATAGCAACCACGCCAATGATATTCAGCTGGCGTCCCAATACGCAATTTATCTCAATCCGCGCATTAACATCGGTTACCGCTTTCGATTTCTCGACTTTCACACGCAAAGCGGCAGCGGGTTTTTCGATCCCAGCAACTACATCGCCAACCGCGTTTTCACTTCTTATTGGTTAGAACGAGACAAATATTACACCTATCTCGAAGGTTATTTTGGTTACGAAACTTTTCGTAGAAACCGCGTTGCCTCCGACAACTTCATCTACGGCGGCTCCGGCAGTATCGGCTTCAAGCCGATTTCTACTTTGGCGATAGAGTTTAACGCCGAAGGTGGCACCTTCGCCGCCGGCTCAGCATCCGGCTTCAACTATTTCGTCATCGGACCGAGAGTTCTGTTCAGATTCTAAGTCACCGCACCTCGCCGGCAGGATGATGCCGGGAGTTCTCAGCTAGCCCCAAGCGCTCGATCTTCCATTAGCCTTTTTCTGGCTTTGCAGAACTACTCGCCAAATGGCGGAGTTCTTTCCGACCAAAGCGCAGAGCGATTCAAAGCAAATAGACGGCCGGGTATCTTGGGCGCGTCTCGCATGGAAGTTTTGCGACGGATTAGTTTTACAAAGCATGCAATCTTGATAAGAAAAGATTCAGTGGAGCTTCGGTCCGGCGAAATGCCAACGACCGACGTTGTTTTCACCGGGCTCATCTCGTCTTTGATCACTAGTAGGGGGAGTCATGAAGTCACGGGCCGCAGTTGCTTGGGAAGCAGGCAAACCGTTAGTCATTGAAAAAATCGAAGTAGAGGGACCGAAAAGTGGCGAGGTTCTGCTCAACGTTAAAGCCACAGGTGTCTGCCACACGGACGCTTTCACGCTTTCGGGAAAAGACCCCGAAGGAATCTTCCCCGCCGTCATGGGGCATGAAGGCGGCGCCATCGTTTTGGAGGTTGGCAAAGGCGTCGCTGGGGTTAAGCCCGGCGATCATGTGATTCCGCTGTACATCCCGGAGTGCGGTCAATGTAAATTCTGCCGCTCGGGACGAACCAATCTATGCGGTGCAATCCGGACCACGCAGGGTAAAGGCGTGATGCCGGATGGTACGTCGCGTTTCTCAACAAGCGGAAAGACTGTTTACCACTACATGGGCACCTCGACATTTTCTGAATACACGGTTGTGCCTGAAATCGCTATAGCCAAGATTAATCCGGCCGCTCCCTTGGAAAAGGTTTGTCTGCTCGGGTGTGGCATCACGACTGGAATTGGCGCGGTCCTAAACACCGCGAAAGTGAGACCCGGTTCGACCGCAGCCGTCTTCGGCTTGGGCGGCATCGGTCTCAGTGTTATCCAGGGTTTGGTGATGGCGAAGGCGACTCGAATCATAGCTGTCGATACCAACCCTCACAAATTCGAAATGGCCAAGAGCTTGGGTGCCACGGATTTCGTCAGCCCGCAACAGAACGGCAGGCCGATTCAAGAGCTTATCATCGACATGACTGAAGGGGGCGTGGACTATTCCTTTGAATGCATCGGCAATGTCACGACGATGCGGGCCGCTCTCGAGTGTTGCCATAAAGGTTGGGGGGAGTCGGTGATCATCGGTGTCGCAGCGGCGGGCCAAGAGATCAGTACCCGCCCCTTTCAGCTGGTTACCGGACGAGTTTGGCGCGGCACGGCGTTCGGCGGGGTTAAAGGCCGCAGCCAATTGCCCGGCTATGTGGATCAATATTTAGAAGGCGAGATCAATATCGATTCGATGATCACTCACAACCTGCCGTTGGATCAGATCAATGAAGCATTCGAGTTAATGCACGAGGGAAAAAGCATTCGGTCGGTTATACATTTCTGATAGCGCGGGTTCGAGCTTACGGAAGCCTGATAGAATCAGTCTGATATCAATCCAGTCCGTGATCACGGAGGGGATGCTTCGCGCTGCTTTGCTGCAGGCAAACGGCTTGCAGTTTAGACGATTTCTTTCTATAAGTTAGGCCCAGTACTAATCCGCTCACTAAAAACCATTTCGAAAATTGTGTGAAAGGGACCGCGATGGAGAAGAAAATCAAACTGCGCGTGAATGGCAAAAAGCATGAGCTTGAGGTTCCGACCAATCGATTGTTGATCGACTGTTTGCGTTACGACTTGGGTTTGACCGGCACCAAGGAGGGATGCAGCGTTGGAGTCTGCGGCGCATGCACGGTGCTGATGGATGATGAAATGATCAGTTCTTGTATCACGCTCGCGGTTATGGCCGATGGGCACGAGATCACGACGGTCGAGGGTCTGGCCCAAAACGGTGAGCTTCATCCGGTGCAAAAGAGCTTTATCCAGTACGGCGGTTTTCAGTGCGGCATCTGCACTCCTGGGCAGGTGGTTGCTGCTAAGGCTCTGCTCGACGAAAATCCCAAACCCACCGAGGACGAGATCAAGGATTGGATGATGGGCAACCTTTGCCGTTGCACCGGCTACTACAAGATCATTGAATCGATCCAGAAGGCGCACCAGTTCGCAAGATAAGGACACAGCCATGATACCCTTTGAATATCGTACGCCTAAAAGTCTCAAGGAAGTGCATGCGACGTTAAAAGAATTCGGATCTGACGCGAAGCTCATCGCCGGCGGCACCTCGCTAGTGATCATGATGAGGCAGCGGTTGGTCAGGCCCAACTGTCTCGTGAGCTTACGGTCCGTGCGAGGGCTGAACAGCATTGAGATTCATGACGGTGGCACCCGGATCGGCGGCTTGGCCACGCATCGTGAAGTGGAGTCTTCTTCTTTGCTGCGCCGCAGGTTGCCACTACTCGCGGAAACCTATCACCATGTTGCGACCATTCGAGTTCGTAATATGGCCACGGTCGGCGGCGGATTAGCGCACGCTGATCCCAACCAGGATCCTCCTCCGACGTTGATTGCCCTCGGGGCTACGGTGAAGGCAACATCGGCCGACGGTAGCCGGGTGATTCCCCTGGATGAGTTTTTTACTGACTACTATGAAACCGTTCTCAAACCGGATGAAATCGTCACGGAAGTGTTCATTCCCAAAATGGCGCCCAATAGTGCCGGCGCCTATTTGAAATTTCTGCCGCGTACCGCGGATGATTATGCAACCGTTTCCGCGGCCGCCGTGCTCACTCTGGATAAAACTAGAAGGACCATCAATGACGTGCGCATTGCCTTAGGCAGTGTCGGAGTGACTCCGATCAGAGCCACGGCGGCGGAAGCCCTCTTGCGTGGCCAACCTCTGAAAGCGGAGGCTTTTGCCGAGGCCGGAGAAAAGGCGAAAGAGGCGGTTGATCCAGTAAGCGATTTCCGTGGCTCTGCTGCATATAAAAAGGAAATGGCAGGGGTGTTCGTGCGGCGCGCGCTGGAGAAAGCTTTGGCCAACCTGCGTCAACAAGCCAAACCGAAGCCTGCTCTGAAGGCTATCAAGAAGGCCATTAAAAAGGCCATCAAGAAAGGGAAAAAACGTTGAAATTCACTCAGAGTGCGCAGATCCCCGTTGCCCGTGAACCGCTTTGGGAGTTTCTCATGGACGTTCCGAAGGTAGCCAAATCGCTCCCGGGCGTGGAGTCGGTCAGCAAAATCGATGATAAGACCTATGAAGGAGCTCTGACAGTGCGAGTAGGACCGATCAAACTGAACCTGCAGGGCAAGATTATCGTTGAAGAGCAAAGCAAAGAGAATTGGCGCGCAGCGCTGCGGGCCGAAGCCAAAGATCGAATGGCCGCAGGCGCCGTTAACGGGAAAACCAACATGGTGTTAAAGGAACTCGGCGCCAATCAAACCGAGTTGTTAGTCGACACCGATGTCAACATACTCGGCAAAATCGGTGAATTTGGCCAGCCGATTATTAGAAAAAAAGCGGACTCGATGCTCAAAGAGTTCGTTGAAAATATTAAGAGGCAACTAACTGCCTAGTGGCCGCCCGCTTTCGATAGCGGCGACGGATTCAGCCACGTGAATTTTCTGACGGCCGAGCAGCTAAGCTAAATTATCGGCGGCAGATTAACAAACTCTCTAGTGCGGGGCGTCATTGATACTTGTCGCCTGACAAGCCGAACGGCCAGCATGTGAACTAACGATGCTTCCAATTGGGCGTCCTTTTTTC
>JAICEJ010000425.1 GCA_025924215.1 Candidatus Binatia bacterium | reverse complement strand
CCAAGTTCTCGCCTTGCCGGAGGTCGAGCACGAGTTCCTGGCCAATATATTCCGGCTTGTCGATGAGCCGCCGCGGTACCGCGCGAAGCTCTCCGTCGAGAAACGCTTGGGTTCGCGCCGCCTGCGCGACATGAACCTTCGACTGGCAGGTGCGCACCAGCATGAAAACACTGTCGTCGCCGAAGGCCTCGGCTGAGAGCGGCTCGAGGTGTTTGTTGTTGAATTTGCGATAGAGCTTGGCGCCAGCGTTGACGATTCTTCCGTCAATCGCCGAACGAACCGCGATTTGTCCAGACCAGTTTTCCGCTGTCAGCGCCAGCTCCAGCGCGCCCAGGTGCATATCGGCCATCGAGATCAGGCGGCGTTCC
This sequence comes from Candidatus Binatia bacterium, assembly GCA_025924215.1. GTDB lineage: Bacteria > Desulfobacterota > Binatia > UBA9968 > UBA9968 > WHTF01. The sequence continues at coordinate 4,199 of JAICEJ010000425.1, read as the reverse complement.
TTGAGGGTCGTGCGCCGACCCTGCTGGTCTTCGAAGCTCAGGGTGCGCAGCAGCATGCCGCGCCGGAGATCGAGCTCCTGGTGGTAGGACAGGATCTTGACCGTTCTGGCGTCGAACCAGTCGCCCTCGCCGATGCGAAAGTCGAGCGCGAGCCAATTGGGAAAATTGACCAGGTCCTCGTTCTCGACTTTGCGGCCGGCAATATTCGTGCGCATCCGATTGTAACCGCCCGCTAAATAGGTACCGGGATAGTGGACGTCATCCGCCGCCGACCACAACACAGCCGCGCGGGTCGTGAAGTAGCCATTCCCCAGCGCGCACAGAGATTCGCGAATACCCTCGCGGGCGGGATCGAATCCTTCATATACCAGTGCCCATGTCGATGGCGCCTCAGTTACGATCTTCACCTGGGCCAGTGTGGTCACGACAACATCGGCGCCGGCGTCGCGCAGCGCCTGCGATTGCCCATGGTGATCGACACCGATGACGCAGCCGAACTGGCCGGCCCGTCCCGCCTGAACGCCGGCGATCGCGTCTTCGATGACGACCGCGCGGGACGGTTCGACCTCGAGCCGCCGCGATGCTTCGAGAAAAGCATCGGACGCAGGCTTGCCGTTAAGAGAGAGATGAGTGATATCGAGCCCGTCCACCCGGGTGTCGAAGAGATGTGCAATGCCGGCGGCCTCGAGCACTGCAGCGCAGTTATTGCTTGAGGAAACGACCGCGGTCTTGATCTCGTGCTCGCGAAGCGTGCGTACCAGGGAGATAGCCGCTTCGTAGACCTCGACAGCGTGCTCTTCCAGTTGTTGGGTAAAATAGCGGTCCTTCAGGTTGCCCAAGCCATGCACCGTTTGCGCGCCCGGGCCATCCTCCCGTGTTCCCCAGGGCAGTTCGATTCGGCGCGATTTGAGAAACGCGGCGACGCCGTCGTAACGCGGTTTGCCATCGACGTAGCGCCGGTAGTCGGCGTCGATGTCAAAAGGAACGAATGCTTCCCCTGTTCTTGCAGCGCGCTGCTGGAGAAAGCCATCGAACAACCGTTTCCATGCCGCGGCGTGGACGCTCGCCGTTTTGGTCAGTACGCCGTCAAGATCGAACAAAACCGCGTCGTAATCCCGGGCGGAGAGTGTAACGACCGGAGTTGTACTAGTCATGCGCAATTCTCTGGGGTGAAATGAATCCGAAATCCGAATATGAAATCCGAAACAATTTCAAAATTCGAATATCAAATTAAAAAACGCTAATGACGTGGTTGAACCTTCTATTTTTATTTGAGTTTGTTTCGAGCTGCGGATTTAGTGCTGCGAATTTTCCGCCGGGCGCTACCCTTAGGAACTCTCCTTTACAGGAATCTCGCCGGCGCGTTGAGATCATGAGATTGAGTGACGAGCGCTGCCGTCTCCATCAGCGGGCAACATTCGGGTTTCCAGCGGCGGCGCCGGCGGAAGCCCCGTCACCTCGAGAATTTCCTGTTCATTGAGAGTCTCACGCGCCACCAAAGCTTGGGCGAGCGCATCCAGTTGCTTACGATGCGCGCTTAACAGACGCTTGGCCTGATCGTGGCTCTCGCCAATGATCTTGAGCATTTCGGCATCAATGGCTTCAGCGGTCTCTTCGCTAAACTGCCGCGCGCCCCCGTAACCGTCTGGGCCGCTTAGATAGGGATTCTCGCGAGGAGCGAGCTGCACCAAACCGAGCCGCTCGCTCATGCCCCAGCGGGTCACCATGCGCCGGGCAAGCCCCGTAGCCTGCTCGATGTCGCTTTCGGCGCCAGTAGTCTTGGTTCCGTAGACAATCTCCTCGGCGGCGCGACCGCCGAGCATGCCGACGATGCGCGCGCGAAGATAGGCTTCGGGGTAATTGTAGCGGTCGCTGTCCGGCCGCTGATAGGTAACGCCGAGCGCCTGGCCGCGCGGCACGATTGTCACCCGGTTTACCGGATCGGCGCCTGGCACCACCAGGCCGAGGATGGCATGTCCGCCTTCGTGGTAAGCGATGCGTTCCTTGTCGGCGCGGCTGAGCAGCAGTGGGCGCTCGGGGCCGAGGACGATTTTCTCCAGCGCGTCGAGGAAATCTTTATAACGAACCTCGTTCTGCTCGCGGCGGGCCGCCAGCAGCGCCGCCTCATTGACTAGATTTTTCAAATCCGCCCCCGAGAACCCCGGCGTCGCGGCGGCAATCTCCTCTAAGTTTGCGTCGTTCGCGAGCGGCACGCCGCGGGTGTGGACTTTGAGGATCGCCTCGCGCCCGATTTTGTCCGGCAGGTTAACCACCACGCGTCGGTCGAAGCGTCCGGGCCGCAGGAGCGCTTTGTCGAGCACGTCGGGCTGATTGGTTGCGGCCAAAACGATGATGCCCTCCCGGCTCGAGAAGCCGTCCATTTCAGTGAGAATTTGATTGAGGGTCTGTTCCTGCTCGCTCGATCCGCCGATCGCTACCTGTCCCCGCGCGCGTCCGATGGCGTCCAATTCGTCAATGAAGACGATCGCGGGCGCGTTCTCTCTCGCCTGCTTGAACAGATCCCGCACTCGCGCCGCGCCAACTCCGACGATCATCTCGACAAACTCCGCGGCGCTCATCGAGAAGAACGGCACGCCCGCTTCTCCGGCGACCGCCTTCGCCAGCAACGTCTTCCCTGTGCCCGGCGCGCCGATCAGCAGCACGCCTTTCGGAGCGGCCCCGCCAAGACGGGTGTACTTCTTAGGATCCTTGAGGAAATCGACGATCTCGACCAGTTCGTTTTCGGCTTCGTCGATGCCAGCGACGTCGTTGAAGGTAACCTTGGTATCCTTGTCCTGATCATAGCGGCGCGCCTTGCTCCTACCGATCCCCATCAGCCCGCCCATGCCGCCGCCCTGCTGCGCCGCGCGCCGGAACATCCAGACGTAAAAGCCAATGAATAGCAGGGCCGGGCCAAATCCAAAGAGAAGCGTAGACAAGGGGCCGCCGCCTTCGTCGATCGGTTTGGCGCTGATCTCGACACCGTTGTCGATCAAGAACGACTCCAGTCCCGGATCGACAAAGGCCGGCAGTGTAGTCGTGAAGTTCGTTGCCGTTTTCGGCGCGGGGCGGGGAGTCGCGCCGCGCTCTCTCGGCTGTTTGGTTTCTTCGCTGGCGGCCTCGCTTTTTTCCTCCTTAGGCGGATAGGTGACCGCGGTCTTGAAGCGGCCGCTGATCGACTCACCCTGGCTGTAAATCGACTCGACATTGCCCTTGCCGATTTCCTCTTTGAACAGGGTATAGGGGATTGTGACCGGCGCTTCCGGGCTCGGAACGAGAAGTCTCATCACTAAATAGTTCGCGAGTAAAATGCCTACGAACCAGAGCCAGGTTCTGCCGGGCGGCATCTTCCACTTCTCGGCACTCTTCGCGTCTCCAGGCTTATTGTTGGGCGACTGAAGACGGCTGGCTGGACCGGAGTCGCCGCGCCTTGTCTGCTGCCCCGTCGAACTCATGGAAACCTCCTACCAATACCGTTTGCCTACCGACAGGCAAAAATCCGTGCAATAATTGACGACTATCATTCACATCCCATGACAACAAGAATAATTATGCTTTTGCTCGGATCGATGCCCAACGAGTTTTGCGGATGTCTCTGACAGTGGCGTGCTCATATGATTCTTTCTGCTGGTCCAGGTTTGCGAGTAATCCCTAGCTCCCGCCTGGCTGCTGTGCGCACGGAGCTGCCCCCGTAATGCTCACTGGCATGGCCCTCGTCTAAGATCCGCTCATTGCGCGCATTGAGACAAGCGACTTAGCTTGATCGGTCCGTTCATAGTTGTAGGCTCAAGTATGAGGACAGACTGGAGTCAAAGCAGCACCATGTTCGAAATGCGGATGCGATTCTGATCGTGATAACGCCGCCGAGCGTTTTGATGCGCCGGGGAACCTCACGGATCAGGCAACGAAAGACCAGGTTCGCCGGCTGCTCCTGAATTTTCTGGAGTGGACCCGGCGACTCACGCAATCCCAAAGCAGGTAGCGACGCTGTGATTGCCGTCAAGGAGCGGGCGAATCGACATAGATGAAGTGATTCAAGCCGCAAGTGCGATTGAAAATGAATCAATCAGATGAAGCGCCGTGTGTGCGGTTTTGGCCGTTCTTAATATTTGTCGATGAACGAACATCCGGCTCACGGCCTCAGAGGAACGCGCGGCAAAGCAGAAGTCGAGTTATGAAAGGTCGAACCAATGTCTGAT
>JAICEJ010000424.1 GCA_025924215.1 Candidatus Binatia bacterium | reverse complement strand
GCTGAGACTCTGAGCCAAGCTGTACCGGATCGGATAAAAATACGGACCGAGATCCCGAAAGAAAGGGACCTCGCCGTTCCAGATCATGTCGTAACTGAACCAACAGATCCCAAGGAGCAGGAAAGTCAGAGCGATCAAATTCGGCAAGAAATTTGCGCAGCGTTCATTAGCCGCGATACTCAATCGCAATGCTTTTAACATGAAAAGGGGAGAGGATGTGAATCCCCTCCCCTGGTAGTGAACGAGCAAGATAAGATTAAAGTCGGATCGTTACGGGCAGGGTCCACCACTGATTTGACCGTTTCCGCTGGAAAAGGTCCAAACTGTGGTCGAACAGTTTTGATGCGTGGCTGTAAGTGTATAAGCGTTTGCTCCGCCGCCGGATGCCACCGCTACGGTAGGACTGGCATTAAATCCTGTCAGGTTGCCGCTGGTAAGAACCCCTGCCCTATAGGTGAACGCTGTCGTGAAATAGGCCTCTTGACCTGTCGCTGCATTTCTCAGGTCGGCTTTCACTGCCGCTTCATATCCTCGTTTTCGATAAGCCGAAAACTGTGGAATCGCTATGGCCGCCAATATACCGATGATCGCTACCACGACTAAAAGCTCGATTAGTGTAAAACCAGATTCATTTTGTAAGCGTAACTGCTTCATTGAGTGTTTTGTTCCTTTCGTACTTCAAATATTACTTATAACAAACTTCCTTCGAGATGGTGTAACCAAGTTGACCACTGCCTTCGCTCGGATACCTCCTTCGTGCTGTTTTGACGTTCGAACGTTGAACTCGCCGATGAGCAAAAGCAGAGCCATCTGAGCCTGGCCGGGCTGCAGCAGAGACCTAGGGAAGCCTGGCGGACGGAAGTGCACAGATTTCCGGATAATCATCCAAAACGGAATCAAGGGTCGAGCGAGCAGGCAATTAGGAGCAGGCGAATTTCGGGATTATGTAAGTTAGCCGGGGCCAAAGTGACAAAAATTGTTACTGTCGTTCCGTAAACTCGACCGGTAGCGAATTTCCTCTACCTGACATACCGTACTTCTCGAGTCTGTGACGGAGTGACCGGTAGTTGATGCCCAGAATTTCAGCTGCTCGCTTCTGAACGCCATTGGCTCTTTTAAGCGCACCAAGGAGAATGGACCTCTCATGAGTTTCCAATTCGGCATCTAAGGACAGGCCTTTCTCGAAAAACACCTTGGCTTCGTCAGATACATTTGTTTCGATGATGGGGCAGTCTTCTGCAAGATAATTCGCATTAATGTACGCCGGTAAATCATCATCCGTGAGGATATTTTTATTGGTCACAGTTACGGCATGTTCGATAATATTTTCCAACTCTCTGACGTTTCCCGGATAATGATGAGTCAACAGGTGCATCAGCGCGGTACTGGAAATTTCTTCAATCTTCTTGTCATGCAGACACGCAAACTTGCGCATGAAATAGTGGGCAAGCATCGCAATGTCTTCTCTTCGGTCGCGTAGGGCGGGCATAGCCATTTGCACAACGTTGAGACGATAATAAAGGTCCTCACGAAAACGCCCTTCTTCCATTTCCCGCCTCAAATTGCGGTTTGTCGCGGCAATAAAACGCACATCGACTGTGATCGGTTTGTTGCCGCCGACAGGTGTAAAGGTCGTTTCCTGCAATACTCTTAGCAGTTTGACTTGCAAGTGAACCGGCAACTCGCCTACCTCATCAAGAAAAATGGTCCCTTGATCTGCCTGTTTGAAAAGCCCCGGGTGATCGGCAACTGCCCCCGTAAATGCACCTCGGACGTGCCCGAAGAGTTCGCTTTCGATAAGACCTTCGGGTATCGCACCGCAGTTCACTGCGATAAACGGTTTTGCTTTTCTGGGCCCATTAAGGTGAACCGCGCGCGCTACTAATTCTTTGCCGGTTCCACTTTCGCCGGTGATCAATACATTAGTTCGAGTGAGGGCTACTTTCCTGATCAGCTGGTGAATAGTTTCAATTCCTGCGCCTTTACCGATGACACCATCGAACTGAAACTCCTCTTGCAAGCTCCCTGGCGGCAGTTGCTGCAAATTGAACTCACGCGCTCGCCGTAGTTCCTCTTCAACCCTGACTTTCTCTTCGAATTGTTTTTGTCTCGTGATGTCTTCAAATATGGAAACGTATCCCATACAGTTTTCGTTAGAGTTAATCAGCGAGGCTAAACTGAGGCGGATAGTTTTCTGGCCTTCTTCAGGAGTAGCAAAAACTATTTCTTCTAAAACAATACGCGGGCTAGGTTGTGGTTTGTCGAAGTTCCACTGGAGGCTTGGAAAAACTTCGTCGAGTCGCTTGCCGATCACCGCCGGTTCACTCAAGGAAGTAAGATTCTGCGCCTGGAGATTGAAGTAGTTGATTCTTCCTTCACCGTCGGTGATTGCCACGCCACTAGCCATCCCTTGCATCAACGCTTCCTTCAGCGCATCTAGTTCCCTGTAATCGTTTTTTTTCTCTTCCAGTAATTTTTCGGTCTCAACAAGCTTATTCGCTAAAAAACCGCTTAAGCCAGCAATTACAAAGAAACTGCCGATGTTCAAAATCACAGGTATTAGCGAAGATGATGACAAAGGAAGGCCGCTATTTTGGCTAAAGTAACTGACCCAGATCAAAAGGGCTGCATAACATAAGCTGGAAAACCCAGCCGTGAAAAACGCGCCGCGATAAAATAGCAATATGGCTGCATTCATCACCGCTAAGTTGTAGAGAAAGGAGAACGGGCTGGCGGCATCGCCGGTAATCCAGATGATTCCGGTAATCAGAATTACATCAAAGCCGATCTGAGCATGACCGAACAACCGAAGGTAGCGAACTCGGGGCAGCGCCAGAAACGAGCCAATAGAGATTCCATAAGCCACTAACAGAGGTGTAAGTATGATGAAGAAAAACCGCGGGCTGCCTTCCGCTTGAAAGAAGTTGAACAGGGCTGTCGCGGCTAAAAAGAACGTTAGGATGGCCAGTCGCAGGATAAGCAGCCATCTTATCTTTTCAGTCAAACTTTTATTATCGCCAGTCAAATAGAATTTCAGATCGGTCTCAGGTGTGTTGATCTTGTCGGAGGTCTCGCTTATCCACGACTAAACCAAGGATCCCATCTGGAAGATAGGTAGATACATGGAAATGACCAATGCGCCGAGAATCACGCCCAGTACAACCATGATCAATGGCTCCATGAGCGCGGTCAAATTAGCGACGGCGTCATCAACTTCTTCCTCATACAGTTCGCCGACTTTTTTCAGCATGCCGTCAAGGCCGCCAGTACTCTCGCCCACGGCCACCATCTGACAAACCATGGGAGGGAAAATTTTGCTATCTCGCAAAGGTTCCGCGACAGTTTTACCCTGACTGATACTTAGACGGCTATCCATAATCGCCTTCTCAACCACTTTGTTGCCGGCTGTTCTAGCTGTAATCGCTAAGCCATCGAGAATGGGCACGCCGGAACTTAGGAGAATAGACATATTTTGCGAGAATCGCGCCACGGCAACTTTCCGCAAAAGATCGCCGAAAATTGGCATCCGGAGCAGTATCCCGTCGATATGCATTCTGCCGTGCGGTGTCTGATAATAAAACCGGAGGCTGCCGACGACGGCCGCCGCTCCGAAAATCATGTAGAGCCAGTACGCAATGAACCAATCACTGAGATTGATGGCGATTTGTGTCGGGACCGGCAGCGCCTTTCCCATACTGGTGAACAGTTCAGCAAAAACCGGGATCACGAAAATCAATAATACTGCCACTACGATGATCGCCACCGCCAGAATTGAACATGGATAGATCATCGCCCCTTTGACTTTTTTCTTCAGTTTGGTGGCTTTTTCGATGAACAGAGCGATTCTGTTCAGGATGGTATTTAGAACACCGCCAGCTTCGCCAGCTTCCACCATATTGACATATAGGTCGTCAAAAACTTTGGGATACTTCTTAAGAGAAGCTGCCAAAGTCAAACCTCCCTCAACATCCTGCCTTATTCCGCGAATGGTATTGCGGAGCAATTTACTAGCTGATTGCTCGCTAAGGATGTCCAAACACTGAACGATCGGCAAACCCGCGTCGATCATCGTGGCAAATTGACGGGTGAATAAGGACACCTCCTTAGGTTTTACTTTCTCACCAAAGCCCGGGATGCTAATTTCTTTGTCGAGACCCTGCCCCTTTTGCCGTATTCGGTTCGGAATGGGCCGGATCCGCCGTTCCCGTAAAGCCGAAAGTACGGCCTCAAGGTTGGGAGCTTCGAGATCCCCCTTCATGAGCCTTCCTTGAGCGGTTTTTCCTTCCCACAGAAATGTCGGCATCAGCTGTTGATCCTTCGCTACTTTCGCATGTGCTTTAACCGGCAGTATCTAAATTTACGGAGGCACGCAGCCTACTGTTAGAATCCCAATGAAAAAACTGACCCGAAGCCCTTGTCGGTATCGGTAACCCGGATGGTCTCCTCTATTGTTGTGAAGCCGTCCCGAACCTTCTGCAGGGCGCTCATACGGAGGGTACTCATACCCGACTTAACGGCCTCTCTTTTCAGATCCGCAGCCGAAGCAGATTTCAGAATCAATTCTTTGAGACCTTCATG
>JAICEJ010000423.1 GCA_025924215.1 Candidatus Binatia bacterium | reverse complement strand
TTTCCAGAGAACGAAGGCACCAAGGATTTTGCGCATAGAAAGGGCACCAAAGCCCCTGAAGGCGCGGCGAGTGGCGCGGGCACAGGAGCGGTAGCCGGCGGCGTCTTGGGGTGGTTGGCTGGGATAGGCGCGATCGCAATCCCTGGGGTCGGTCCGTTCATTGCGGCCGGTCCGATCATGGCTGCACTTGCCGGCGCTGGAGTAGGCGGCGCGGTAGGCGGCTTGACCGGCGCTCTGGTCGGCGCGGGTATCCCCGAGTACGAGGCCAAGAGATATGAAGGTCGAATCAAGGACGGCGGGATTCTAGTCTCGGTTCATTGCGATAATTCTGAATGGACCAGCCGCGCTAAAGACATACTGGAGAGAACCGGAGCTCAGGATGTGTCCTCTGCCGGCGAGGCAAGCGCCGATTTCGCGGAAACTGATAAGCCGCTCCCTCGTGATGCCTCCGGCACCGTTCGCCGCCGTGATGATGTTTAAAATCGTTGGACAAGGGATAATTCTTTTGGACTAACGTCGACCGATTCGGCTTGCCGAGAATGCGCGCGACGCCATGCTCTGGCAAGTCGAGTCGGAAGTATTTCTTGCCTCATCCCCGCTCACTAGCCCGGATTATTTTCCACTCTCATTCAGCGTTCAATTCAACGTTTTTATCAGTCTGTTGCGCCTTCGTACGTCGCCAGAGTTGACGGCTGCAAAAAAGAAGTGATACATCGGGGCATGCGTGATCGTTTGGCAGGCCCGACCGAGAGCAGTCAACAATACGGCAGCCTGGTTCCGATCGCGAGGCTCCGCGATGGCAAAGCAAGAAGCATTCTATTCGATGCGACCCAATGCATCGGCTGCCGTCACTGTGTCCAGGCTTGTAAGGACTGGAACGATCACGACCGCACCAGCCTCTATGCTCTCTCCAGCACCAACTGGATAACTATGGAGCCGCCTGTGCTGGAGGGGCTCTCGCCACTGTGGGCACGCAACAGTTGTATGCATTGCGAGTTCGCCGCCTGTGCGGCGGTTTGCCCAGTGGAAGCGATCACCAAGTATGAAGAAGGCCCGGTAGTCATCAATCAGGAAGTCTGCATCGGCTGCGAATACTGCATTCACGCTTGTCCATGGGATGTCATTACGAAGGATGACATCACGCATAAAGCCAGCAAATGCACCATGTGCAGCGACCGAATCAGCGAAGACAAGCAACCATTCTGTGTCCAAGCCTGCCCAACGCAAGCGTTGGATTTCGGTCTAACGGAAGAGATTACCGTAAAGGCAAAGAAGCAAGCGGAAACCGTTGGCGGTTACATGTACGGCGACAAAGAAGCCGGCGGCGGCCACGTGATTTACGTCCTCAAAGAAAACCAGGAACGATATGGGCTGCGCAATATCGGCGAGCAGAGGTTTCCGAAGCACAAGATACCGCTCGGCTTGATGCTTAAAGATCTGTTCACAATGCGCTGCGGTATCAAGGGCAAGTTGCGCGCTCTCTATTTGGCTATCATCCATCCGAAGCGGCTGATCTATCGTTATTTCTCGTGAGCGTTACGACAGCTGACGCGAGCCCGCCCGCTAAATTCAAAAGCGCAAACATAGGGACCATCAAACATGAGACCATCCACCTTGAGCCGTTCTTCCATCGCGTACAAATGGATCCTCACGTCAGTATTAATGATCCCATTTACGTCCGAGGTTTGGGCCGAGAAAATAAGAACCGCCATTCCGCAGGCAAACCTTAACTATCTTTCCATCTATGTAGCTGCGGCCAAAGGCTTCTTCCGCGATGAGGGCCTTGAGAACGAAACGGTCGTGATCTCGGGACCACTTGCCACTGCGGCGCTGTTGAGCGGCGATGTCGATTTCAGCGGAGGTGGCGGCAGTGGTATGCGCGCGGCGCTCAAGGGCGCCCCAATCAAGGGCATTTTTTTTCAAACAGAAAAAGTGACGTTTTACCTGATTGCGGATCCAAGCATTAAGACCGCCGCAGACCTGAAGGGCAAAAAGGTTGCGGTGGGCAGTTCAGGCGATACCCAGGACCGCATGATCACGATGTTTGCGGAGCGCGGCGGAGTTTCCAGCAGAGATATTACCCGCATCGCCATGGGCTCAGACACCAACAGCCGAATTCTCGCGCTCAAGTCAGGCGCCGCCCACGCCAGCGCCGTAGATCCCGGAGGCCTTGTGTTTGCGCAAAAAGAGGGACTGGTTTCGTTGGGTTTTCTCGGTGATCTCTTTCCCATGCCGTTTCAGGGTTTTGTTACTCTCGATAGAAAAATTCGCGAAAACCCAGGCCAAATAAAGCGCTGGCTCAAGGCAGCGATTCGCGGGCTTATGTTCGTGCGCGACCAACCTGAGGAAGCGGTAACTCTCGGCATTAAAAACCTTCAGCTAGGCAAAGCTACTCGTCCGATGATTGTTGAAGGAACGAAAAACTATGCCCGTGCCTTACCGCAGGGTGTTCCGGGGCTTCCCACGGCTGAAGGAATAAGAAACTTTCTTGAATACGACATCAAGGTCCCGCTGCAGATCAAAGAAGATGTCCCTCCGGAACGTTTGTTACATTTGCAACTCGTTGAAGAAGTAAAGAAGGAATTGGAAGTCGTACAAAGGAGACCCAGTCGATGACAGCGGAGAAAGACTTACGAGAGCAGCTTGCCACATGTACGCGTATCTTGGCGATGCAGGGGCTAATTGGCCTGTTCGGCCACGTCAGTGTTTATCAGCCCGAGACGAAGACGATCTTTGTCACACCCGGATCAGGTTCCGACAAACCGCACTTTCAGGCGGATGACATGATTCCCATTCACCTGGACGGCAAACCGCTCGACGGTGAGACACTGCCTCCTGTCGAGTGGCCGATTCATACGGCCCTGCACGGGGCCCGTACGGACGCGTTGGCGGTGGCTCATCTCCATACCCCCTATGCCACATTGTTCAGCATAGCTCGCCGTGAGTTTCACCCGGTCACTTTGCAAGGAACGATCTTTGGCGAAGGCGTGCCACTCTACAAAGAAGCTCATCTGGTGACGACGCCCCAACGCGGTGACAATCTGCTGAAGACCATTGGCGATCATCGCGCCGTGCTTATGCGCGGGCATGGCATCGTGGTCGCTGGCAAGAGTCTCGCCGAAGTTTTGTTTGCCTCGATGATTTTAGAAGACGACACCAAAAAGACCATGCAGGCCTTAACCCTGGGGCCCATCGATCATTTCAGCGCAGAAGAATGCCGTGGTTTTAACGCCGAAATTGATTTCGAACGCCGTTCCCGGCGCGCTTGGGAATTTTTCATGCGCCTGGAATCCACCTGGGATCGGCAAGGCGGAACCGGCAAAATCGAACTGTTCCCGTAATCGAGAAAGTGGTGGTTCCAGTAGCAATTCTAAGCCAAGTTATCAGACTCACTGGAAAACGATTGGAGCGTTTGAACGTGGGAAACGGAGCTGAAGCGCGTGATTAGACGTCACAGCACTTAGAGAATCGGCGCGATGAGCGAAGGAGTTCGTCTTTACGCAGGGACGCAGCGGGACTGATAGTTTGGCGGTGCGGAACCAACGGTTGGCAAGAGGTAGGTCGCCATTTTGAAGATGGTATCATCGATTCCATCTTCGGTGTATAACCACGCCGGAGCGGGTCTTCGTCGGAGTCACGCATGACGGGCTGTATCGTACGATCGATGGCGGTGAGAGCTGGTCTAAAGTGTTGGCTGGCGACATCCGTTCAGTCACGGTGGACCCCAGGGATGATAAAGTGATCTATTCTGGCGTGGAACCCGTCGCGCTCTACCGCAGCGAAGACGGCGGCGAGAACTGGCAGGAACTGACCACGCTGCAAGAGGTGCCGGAAACAGCTCGAAAGAATTGGTGGTTTCCACAGCCGCCACATAAAGGCCACATTCGCAATATATTCATACATCCGGACGACGCTAGCATCATCTATCTATGCATCGAACATGGCGGTATCGTGCGCAGCTTCGATCGCGGTAAGAGTTGGGAGGATGTCAGCAAGGGCATCGATTATCTAGACATCCACGTCATCGCCATTCGCGGAGGCGAATGGATCGATACTACGTCGCCACCGCGCGGGGCTTTTTCACCAGTGATAAACCCGAACAAGGTTGGGTACGCCGAGAACGGTCTTACCAGGAATTACTTTCACGATTTCCTGTTTTTGCCGGCGCTGAAAGGCGACGAAAAGCTGACGATGATTTTGGCGACTGCAGACCAGTCGCCTGGCTTCTGGCGTCGAGAGAATCGTGGCGCGCGCGCAGCTTTGTTCAAAAGCGCCGACGGCGCCGAATCATGGACGCGCATTACCAACGGTCTTGCCGACGATCTCGACTCCATGATCTGGGCTCTAGTGCATCACCCGACCGATCAGCGCTCTCTTTTCGCCGGATTCGGCAACGTTGCCCGCGGCCATGCCAGCGGATCAGGAGGCGCTGGCGACCTCATGGTGAGCCGCGACATGGGCGAGAGTTGGCAAAGACTTAACATCGACTTGCCGGCCGACCGGGTGCTTTGGGCGGCGGCGGACTGATAAGCACGGCGTGCTTCAGTGGCAGCGGTTCAAAACGTTCAAGTGCTTCAC
>JAICEJ010000422.1 GCA_025924215.1 Candidatus Binatia bacterium | reverse complement strand
TCCTGGTTTTCAAGATACCAGCTCGGACCCAGATGAACGGAGATCGTTTCCTTGTCGGTCTTCACACTCATGTGAAGTCCACCGCTCATCCCTTTGGCCGGCGTAATACGATCCACGTTGGTTACTTCCCCGCTAATCGTTTCCACCGCCTTAGGATCGTACATCTTGTTGTATGGGCTTCCTTGCCCCCATCCGCCGCTGCCGCGCCACATCGTTCCGGGTCCTTTCTGAGCATAGGAATCCCCTGCCACGAAGACTAAGCCGATTACCGTAGCCAAAATAAGTATGTGTATTTTTTGCATTTCCTTTTCACCTCCGTTGTTTGTGGGAGAGAATCAGCAACGCCTATGCCATACAGAAGTCTATTTAAATAGCAGCCGGCGACACCGCCTCTGTCACAATTGCGAAAATACGATGGATGAATTCGCGCGAGTAATAATCGTCGGCGCTAGCTGTACTCGAAACCAACGGACCGCGGGCAATCAAAAAAGACCCATTCGCTGACCCGCGTGATTGTTGTGATGAGACACACGAAGGCCAACCGCCAGGGAGGACAATTTAGAATTGAAAGTGGTAGCGCATTCGCAGTTCGATTCGATAGTCGTTTTGCTTCTCTCCGTATTCCGTGCCGTTTTTGCCGAGCAGAACCGGCGTCCGGAAGCGCAACTCGAGATTGGTCATCGGGCTGTAGGCGAGCTCGGGGATGACGGTGAGGCTTGCATCGGTGAGATTCACGATCGATGTGATGGCGGGCGTGAAATAGAGAATATCAAAGGGCTCCTTTTGACTGGCGCGAAAATAAAGATAGTGCCGCCCAAAATTGGGCTGGCCGTACGGGCCATCGAGCAATCCAGCCGCGCGTGCCAGTCCGCTGTCGTTTCCGGTGTTTTGGAATGTCCGGTAACTGCGTTCCACGAAACTGATGAAGTCCTTGATCTGCGAGCGGCTGTAGCCGGCACCGTTATGATAATATTCGAGGATGTAAGTGGTCTCCCGCTCGCTCAAGTAACGTAACCCGATCAGTTGGCTAAGCGCGTCGGACTGCGTCGTGAATCCTTGGCCGCTCGCGTTAATCGCCATCTTATCGAGATTATTGACCACCGCGAATTCGCCGTGCATTTCCAGATTGGTCGTGAGATTCTTGGAAAAATCAAAGCCGTAACGAGTCGTCCGGCTCGATCCCGTCAATACCAAGAAGTCCAAATCGGTGTCGTAGAGCAATAGATAGACTTTAGCCGCGAAATTCGTCCTGCGCGGCTCGCCAAATTTGGCATTGACGTATTTGTAAACCGGAATCAGCGCCGTCGTCAGCGTGAGCGTTTTAAGCGGCCCATCGAAGCTGCGGATGTAATCCACCGTGGCGACGGTCGTTCCCTCCAGGGCCTCTTCGGGATCCTCGGGATTCTTGGGACGGTCGATGAAGCTCACAGGATTCCATGCATATCCCTTGCCCCATTTCATCACCTTCTTGCCAGCCTCGAAGATGAAGCTGCTATTGGGCTTGGCCGATGCGTAGGCTTCGAACAACGTAGTATCTTCGTCCCACCCGTCGAAATCGTTGCGCACGTGAGTGTCGGTCTTGAAAAACATCGAGAACCAATCTTTTTTGTAGCTTCCCTGCAGGCGCAGGCGAAAGTTATATTGATCGAAGGGATTGTCCGGCTGCGATCGATAAAAGCGGGCGCGGGATGCCGCAGAGTCGCGGTCGATACCCAAGAGCGTCGGTTGAAACTCCGCAAAGCCGCCCAGGCTATAGGACTTGTCCGCTACTTTGTCGACTTCCTTCTGTAACTCTGAAAGATCGATCTCGAACCGACCCTTGTCTTGTGGCTGTTCCTGGGAGAGAAGGTTGGATGCTGGCAACAAAACCGACAGCAGAACTAGCTGTCTTGTAAATCGCGCGCAGCGTTTATCGGATGGTCTCGATCTTACCGAGAAATTCCAATGTAAAAACTTCATCGGCAACGATCTTCTTTTTGACGTTCGCATACGCGATGATCGACTGATAGCCCTTATAAAGTGGGCTGTCGGTTTCGATTACAGACGGCCGCTGCACCCCTTCGAAGGGTTTTATTTCTTTAAAATAGAGGGTCTTGATCAACAGCCCGGTCGCGGCATAGCATTCGATCTTGGTAGAAATCACCGCCTTCTTATCAACCCACATCTTCAGCTTGTCGTAAGCGACCGCCGCGGTCTTCGCCTTTAGATCCAGAAGGTACTCGCTCTTTTCTTCGTCAATCTTTTGTACGTCGTATTCTACGTTGTAGTCGAGGCGCATAATGTCCGCGTTGTTGAACACGCCGCCAACGACCGACTGGAGGCTGGTAATCCGTACCGGCTTGCCCACGTTGGGGATGTAAAGCCACATGTTGTCTCCCAGCCTCAGCGTGGCTCTGCCTTTCTCGCTGGCGGGCGAAAGAAATAGGGAAACAATCTTGTCGTTGCCCTTCTTAACGGTATACAGGAGAAATTCCCTCTTGGCGCCGCTGGGCTCGATGTTAATGAGCTTGCGATAGGATTCGAATGACTCTGGCTGGAGGTTAGCATCGACTTTCTTGAGAATTTCAGCCCCATCCAACGGCAACGCCGAGGGTGCAAAGAGCAGGATAAGACCGAGAGCAAGCGATAATTCGATGAGATGTTTTTTCATAGATGCCTCAGCGCATCGATGGGCTCCATTCTGGAAGCCTTGTACGCTGGTTGTAAGCTCGCGAGAACCGAAACGATGATCACCAGCAGAGAAGCCGTCACAACTTCCATCGGGGCGATCGTCGGGGCGAGAATGAGACCCGTGGCTTGCCCGAAGTTAAAGGTAATTTTTGAAAGGTTTAATCCGAAGATGATTGCCAATCCGAAAACCACGCCGACGAGAGCGCCGGTGAGTCCCAGGCAAAAGCCTTCGACAAGAAACAGAGAAAGAATCTTGCGCGGCAGCGTCCCGATCGCGGCGATCGTGCCGATTTCTCGGACGCGCTCATAGACCGCCATGATCATGACGTTCAAAATGCTGATCAAGACGATAGCAATAAGCATCAGCTTGATGAAGAAAGTCATCACATCAATCATATTGGCGATGTTGGCAAACGGAGAGAGTTGCGACCAAGTGTGGACCTCGATGCCGCTGCCCTTTTGTTTTTTCTCTCCCAAGCCAAGCGCGCCCCGAATGCTTTGAGCGACTTCTTCCACCTGCGGCAGGGATCTTATCCTAACTGCGATCTCGCTCACCTCTTTATCGGACATCCGCAGGATTTCTCTGGCGTCATCAAAATTAATGTAACCGTCTCGACCACCCGGACCGGTTGCGCTTTCCAATATGCCGCTCACGAGAAATGTTTTCCCGTTGACCGACCCATCTTTGTTGGTTGCGACCACCACGACGGTGTCGCCGACTTTGGCGCCAAACCCTTGGGCCAAGAGTCTCGGTACCAGGATTTTTCCCTTTTCCAATGCCCGGACGCTTTTTTCCCCGGAAGAAATTCGCGAGAGCATCTGAGGCAAGGCAGCAAACTCTTTTTCTGGATACACCCCGTTGATTCTAATATTGGTAGTCTCGGTGAAATTGCTGAACAGGGCGCCGAACTTTATCCGCTCGGAATAATCTTCAATATCTTTGATACCTACTAGGGTTTTCTCGATCTGCGACACTGCGGCGGGCGCAAGATTTAGATTCAACGGCAGGCTTTCAATGGAAGCCACATAGCCACCGCGATGAATTTGCACGGCGCCCAGATAAGAATCGGTGATCTGGGCGATCATGAAATTCTTGATCGAGACGGTCACTGCGACAAAAACCAGAACGAAAACGACTCCGAAGGCAATCAGCGAGACGGTCAAAAGGCTCCGCCGCTTATAGCGCCTTAAGTTTCGCAGCGCGATCTTCGCCAGATTGAACATTAGCCTTGCCTCTTTCTTCGCGTCTTAGCAGACAGCCGTCTTCCAATGTGTAGATGATTTCCGCCTCACCGATGATTCGCGTGTCGTGAGTCGAAAACATGAAAGTGATGCCGAAATTATCTCTCATCTGTTTCATCAATCGGAGAATCATATAGGCGGTTTCATGATCCAGGTTTGCGGTCGGCTCATCAGCGAGAACCAACTGTGGCTGGGTGACTAGGGCGCGGGCGATGGCAACGCGCTGCTTCTGACCACCGGAAAGCTGCTCCGGCATTTGATTCTTTTGCTCCAACATTCCCACGGCTTTTAAGGCTTTGAGGACGCGCTCGCGGCGCTCGGCAGGACGCAGTTCCTGCACCATCACCAGGGGGTATTCGACATTCTCGAAGGCGGTCAGAACCGCTATGAGGTTGAAGCTCTGAAAAATAAAGCCGATGTGTTGTCCACGAAACTCTGCTGCTTGCCGTCGCGTCAAATTAAGAACATCTACCCCTGCGACCTGCAAGCTACCACTGGTCGGTTTGTCTAAGCAGCCGATGAGATTGAGTAACGTGGTCTTGCCGCTGCCCGAGGGGCCGACAAAAGCCAAGAAGGAACCGGCATCGATGTCAAAGCTGACCCCTCGGAGAGCTTTTACTTCGATAACTTCAGTCCGGTAGGTTTTCACCAGATCGCTTGCCGCAATGA
>JAICEJ010000421.1 GCA_025924215.1 Candidatus Binatia bacterium | reverse complement strand
GCAGCACGCCGGGCTGGTACGTTGGGAGTAGCTCCAGCGCTGCGAAGCCATTGTAGACGGCTCGAGCTTCGGCTCCCGCCAGATTGAGCAGTTTGCCGAGACTATTGGCGGCATCACGGTTGTCATCGACCACTAACACCCTCTTGGAAGATAGCTGCCCGAAGTGCCGCATACTGTCACGAACAGTTTCGCTTCGGGCGTTCTCACCGAGCGGTAGACGAACGATAAATTCGCTGCCCTTACCCGGGCCTTCGCTTCGAGCCTCGACCTTGCCACCATGCATTTCCACCAGGCTGCGAACGAGAGTGAGCCCGATACCCAGACCGCCCTGAGTTCGGCCGGTCGAATGCTCGATTTGCGTGAACATTTCAAAGATACGCGGCAACATATCCGGCAATATGCCGATACCGCTATCACGCACCGAGATCAGTACATGATCGCTCTCGCGCTGCGCGGCTAGCCAGATGCGCCCTCCAGGATTGGTGTACTTGGCGGCATTATTGAGGAGGTTCGAAACGATCTGCTCCAGCCGCACCGGATCGGCTTCGAACATGAGCGGCTCCGGCGGCAGCGAGATCGCGAGATCATGGTGGGCGTCCTCGATCAGGGGCTTGCTGAGTTCCACGGCGCTCTGGATCACGGTTGCCAGTGAAACGCGCTCCTTGCGCAGTTCTATTTGACCGCGCGTGATGCGGGATATTTCCAGCAAATCATCGACCAAGCGCACCATCTGATTTACCTGACGTTCCATCATCTCGTAAATTTGCTCGGTGGCCGACTCGGTAGAACCGCTAAGCCTGAGGATTTGCAGGCTGTTTCGAATAGGCGCGAGCGGATTCCGCAGCTCATGCGCGAGTGTCGCGAGAAATTCATCCTTGCGTCTGTCGGCTTCCCGCAATGCTTCCTGTGATTTGATCAGCTCCGTGACATCCGCCGAGCTACCGACATAGCCAGTGACTTCGCCTGCGGGGCTGAGGCGTGGATTGCCACGCGATGCGATCCAGCGCCATTCACCATCGTGCCGTTTCACCCGCCCCCGCGCGTGCAGCGGCTGTCGATCGCGTAGCGCAACCCTAAATGCTTCTAGGTACTCTCGATCATCGGAATGAACAATTTCTGACCAGTTCAGCTGCGCGGCTCTTTCACGGCTAATCCCGAAGAACTCCAGATAGGATCGATTGACGAATTCGATGCGACCGGCGGCGTCGGTTACCCAGATCATCATCGGGGAACTGTCAGCCATCGTGCGAAAACGCTCCTCGCTTTCGCGCAATTTTTCTTGCCCAAGTTTGTTCTTTGTGACGTCAATCAGAAACTCAACGCCCTCATCTGCCGAAATTCGCGTGGCGGCGAACAAAGCCCAGCAGCGCGACCCATCCTTGCGGATGTATTGCTTTTCGTAGGGTATCGTACGGCCCATCTTGTTGAACTCCTCCACCGCCTGCAGTGATTGCCCCATCCACTCGGGCGGAGTCATTTTGTCCCGCCGCACGTGCCCGTCTTCCAAATCACCGCGGCTATAGCCGCTCATACGCAGAAAGGCGTCGTTGGCCTCAGTGATGGTGCCATCGGTCTTGAAAAAAGTGACACCCACAGTTTCTATCTGTATCGCGCGACCGAGGCGCTCTTGGGATGCTTGCAACGCTTGCTCCGCTCGTTTTCGGTCGTCGATGTTTTGCACAATGCCGACGAAGCGTACGGGATTTCCATGTGCATCGCGCAGAACGGTTCCGTTACATTGGACCCAAATGTACCGGCCGTCAGCGGCTTCAGCGCGAAACTCAGCCGAGAACGTTCCTTTTTCGTCGAAGGCACGTTGCGAGGCGTGTTTGACCCGCTCACGGTCTGCCGGGTGAATCACTGCCGCTGCTTCGCGCGCGTAAGAGTATTTTTCCGGCAGCGACTCGTAACCAAACACCTGTGCCATGTTCTCTGAGTATTTAATCGTGCCGGTCAATAGATCGACGTCCCACGCAAACACACCGGCAGCTTGCGTGGCCAGTCGCAGGCGCTCCTCCGCTTCGTACAGCTTTTGTTCAGCTTGCTTGCGCGCCGAAATGTTGCGGAAAATCGCCGTAGCACGAGGGGCGTGCCCTGCGGCGCGTCGGAGCAGACTCACATTGAGGTGGTTCCAGAAAGTTGAGCCATCTTTGCGCAGCAACTTGGTTTCGATAGAGATCGCCGGGATCTCGCCGCGCAGTAGTTGCTGCAGCAAAACCGCGATGGTCTCGCGATGATCCGGATGCGTCAGTTCACCGGTAGTGCGCTGAGTCAGTTCTTCCGCGGAGTAGCCGGTCATCTCGCACATTTTGCGGTTGACCCGGACGAGACGGCCAGTGATCGGGTCGACCTGGCACTGGCCGACACTCGAGAGCTCAAACATCGCACGGAATTCATCTTCGTTTTCAGGCAACTTTTCGTCGGTGCGCTTGGAAGCGGCAGCTTCTATAGTGCCGATCATTGCGTATGCCGCGGATGCGAAACGGGAAAGGGCGGTCAGCAGCCGCGCGTCCTCAGCATCGAACTTCCGTCTCGGACTATGAGTTAGAATCCACAACGTGCCCGCCGGTTTGCCACCGCTGTGAAATGGCACCGCGAGATTTTCCAGGATCGGCAAGTTCATCTCCCGGAGCGCGACGAAATGCCGTTCAGGGCGATCGAACAGAAGGACGGAGTCACGTTCGAGCACGGTTCCGCACGGGCAAGCGTCGCGCGCCATGGATGTGTTGATGGTCGGCGCATAACGTCCGGCTACGGCTCGCCAACGGAACACGCTGGCCCCTTCGCATGCTTCCAGGATGCTGATCCCGGCGGAATCGGCGTGGCACAGATCGAGTGCTATGTCCGCCAATTTTTGCAAAAAAGTCAGCGGCGCTTGGTTCATTGCCTGCGCCAACGCGACTAGAGCTCGGTTCTCGGCCGCATATTCGGGCTCACGCGAGGTACGCCGGAACAGCTCGGAGGTGTTTAGTACCTGATTGAGGGATAACCGCTCGTCGTTTAACTCTGCGCTTCGATGATCGCCCATCGGTATCGCCTTACGGGATTTTTACCGACTACAAGTGATGGTGCAGCCGGGTATGGAATTTGGTTGACAGGTAGAATCATTCTCGACATCGAAGCTCCCGGCTGGTGCGGAGTATCAGGGAAGCTGCACTGTCCCCTGTCGGTTGATCCATCGATATCTTCATCGAAATCACCGCAGGATTAACTAACTTAATTCAAGTGGGAAATTATTCTCTATAACGTGCCGGACGGGTTGTAAAGATGTGACTTAAGCGGATGGACATGCATCGAGTCCAAACATGTGGCGCGTTAGTTGCGCCTATAGGTCGCGTATCAACCTCTTACTGTGGCTTATCTTGAACCCTGCCAACTAACGCTTTTTATACAGCCCGTCGATAAAACCGTTGTCATCGAACTCTTTGATCAGACTCAGATCGACGAAATCTTCCGGGCGCGCGGCGCGCGCTTTGGCGTCTTTCTCGCCGAGCTCCGCCAGCGCTTCTTTCACGGAATCGAGTGATGGATACGGTTTCTCCGGCACCAAGCGAGAGAAGAATTGGTAGCTGTCCTCCAAGGCGTCGTTATCGTTGGTCTTGACATACTTTCCGATGACTTTTTTGCTGAATTCCTTTTCGGTCTTGTACAGGTGGATGCCTTCGAGCAGGGCCCGGGTGAATTTACGCGCGGTGTCGCGCCTTTCACGAATGTAGGAGACCCGTGATGCGACGGGGGTGGTCGGATAAGCGCCGCCGAAATCCTCAGGTTGGGCGATAATGTTCATATTGAATTTACGAGCCATATTGGTCACCGGCGGTTGCGCGACCATGCCGTGCACCTGCTTGGTTTGAATTGCCGCGAGCCGAGTGGGTTGCCCGCCGGGAATCTGCAAAATCGCCACATCGACATCGGGCTTCAAACCCCATTTGAGCAGTATCTTTCTGGTGGCATAATCCGAATTGGAACCAAACCGGCTGACCGTGAGCTTTTTGCCCCTCAGGTCTTCCGGCCTTTTGATCTCCGGCGAAACCACCATGCTGTAGGCGAGAACGTTCAGTAGCCCGCTGATCAGGGTTACGTCAGCTCCTCGAAGCTTGGCGACAACGGGCGCGTTGCCGCCGACTTGGGCGATGGGCAGATCGCCGGACATCATCGCCTGGGTCGCTCTCGAACCGCCGTCGAGGTAGATCATGATCACGTCGAGGCCGTTTTTCTCGAACAGTCCGGCCTCCTTGGTGATCCAAAATGGCGCTTGCGAGCCGGCAACCGCGCTCCAGCCGATCGTGAGCTTTTCTAAAGGTGCGGACGCCGCTATAGAAATCTTAAATTGCGACAGCAACGAAATCAGCATCGTCAAACTGGCCGCAATGATTCTTGTGCGTTTCATACTGGTCTCCTACCTTCTCACTGCTGAGAGTGCGCGCGCAGTCAACGTGAAATCGAGTGATGCGGGCTGTCCGATAGAGTTGTACTAAACACGATCCCGCAGTTTAGGGTGACACAGCGATCAAGGGACGAACCCTCCGGAACGAAGGCAATAGGTATGTGGCTGATAGTGGCCTCGATCCTCGCTGCGCTTGGAATCTCAAATTTCGGATCTCAGT
>JAICEJ010000420.1 GCA_025924215.1 Candidatus Binatia bacterium | reverse complement strand
CAAGGCTGGGCGAGATTCCAGGATAGAAAAACCCATGCGCAAGCAAAGGCCGTGGAGAGAGCGAACTTGCCTTTGACCGGCAGATAGAACGATCGATGTTGCCGCTGCCAAATTGTGCTCGATCGATTTTCATCGGCTTCCCTTTGTTGCGCCGCGCCAAAATCTTTCCAGCTGACAGGCGCTGACGGCTTTGTTTGCTGCGTACCGGATCCGTCTCCCGCCGATGCTGAGTCTTCGGTTGGTTTGCGTGCGAATAAGTTCATGGTGTGGTTGCGTTAAGACTGAGTGAAACGCTCCTTTCAGGTTGGAAGGCTCATCATCGAGCAACAAACATACCAGGCGGGACTGCAGTGTTTTCGTCACTTCCGGGAACTTCCAAGGATGGACCGCGTCAACAAATCTTTGGCTCTCGACAAAAGTGACAAGTTGCGCAAAGGATGCCCACCATTGATCTTCAAGGTAACCGAAGGATTCGAACGATCTTCGGTTCGCCCGCGCAGGCCCGCGCTCGTAACTCTTATTGAAGAGAAAGTTTGACGATCTGCGGTCACCTATCCTGTTGCATTTGTTCACCGCTTTGTGGGAAAGGATAGAAAACCCTCGGAATGGAGGAAAACTTTATGATCTTAGAGATGCGAACCTATGTGCTGAAACCCGGCATGACCGCTAACTTCGTCGAAAAATTTGCTGAAGGATTAACGGCACGCCTGCAGTTTTCACGGCTGCTGGGCCTGTGGCAATCGGAGGTGGGCGGCCTTAATCGCGTCGTCCATGTCTGGCCTTACGAAAGTTTTGAGGACCGTGAACGGATTGGCAATGAGGCCCGAAAGACCGGCATGTGGCCGCCGAAGACCCAAGAATTCATCGTCACCCAGGAGAATAAGATTTTGCAGCCTGCGCCATTTTCGCCGCCCTTGCCTGAAACGAAGCAGGGCAACATATACGAATTCCGCACTTATACCTACCAGCCCGGCACGATGCCCAAGGTCCTTGAGGCTTTTGGCAAAGTGATTCCTGAGCGGGCGAAGCTCTCACCCCTGATTGGCATATGGGTCAGCGCCATCGGTCCACTTAACCAATTCATTCACGTGTGGGCGTATCGCGATGCCGGCGAACGCGAACGGGTTCGCGCTGAGGCCTCGAAGAAAGTCTCCGGCTGGCCGCCGGAAACGAGGCAGTACATGGTTATGCAAGAAAACATGTTGATGACTCCCTCGGCGTGCGCACCTTTTAAATAAATATTAAGTGCAATGTCGCGGCTCATCCTTGCGACTGCAGATCCGAGTAATTTGCATTACGGGTAGAGTAAGGACGTACTTCGGGCGGTGTTCGAAAAGTAGCACTCTGCCTCGGGTTTACACTCTGGGAGGGAGAATCCAATGGTTCTCCCTCTTTCGTTGGAAGTCTTTTCAGCTTCCGAATCTCTCACCCACTAGCCCAGCGATAAACTTTCCGCTAGATCATCTAATGATGCTTTACAAATCTATCATTCGTCCTTGGTTGTTTAGTAAAGATCCGGAACAAAGCCACGACCGAACTCTAAATTTACTCTCGCGATTACAGTTCCTGCACGGTCCTCTCGATCGCTTTTACCGCGTGACGGACAAACGGCTCAACGTGCAAATTAAATCTTTGATTTTTTCTAATCCGGTCGGCCTGGCCGGAGGCTTTGATAAGAATGCAGTCGCGCTTAAGACCATCTCCGCTTTCGGCTTCGGCTTTATGGAATTGGGTGCGGTGACGGCCCAGGCTCAACCGGGAAATCCAAAGCCGCGATTGTACCGCTTGCCCGAAGATTGCGCGCTGATCAATCGTCTTGGCTTCAACAACGAAGGCGCAACCGCGATTGCCGCTAGACTGGGCAACCTGAGAGCTCACGGCAGGATCCCGGGAATTCCGCTGGGTATTAATATCGGCCGGACCAAGATCGTCGAAACCAAGGACGCCGTGGCGGATTTTCTCTCGACTTTTGAAAAGCTTTATTCGCACGGCGACTTTTTTACCTTGAACGTAAGTTCACCCAATACACCGAACCTGCGCGACCTGCAGGAGAAAACGCTGCTTGCCGATTTGCTTAGCTCTGTTCAGGAAAAAAACCGGCAACTTGCGGCAGCGGCGCAGCGGCAAGAAAAACCTGTGTTTGTTAAGATCGCGCCGGATATGGATTTTGCGCAGGTGGACCAAATTATCGAGGTGGTGAATTCGTTCGAACTAGCAGGCATCGTCGCCACCAACGCCAGCGCATTGATGCGTGACAGCTTGAAATCACCGTTGGGCCGGGAACCCGGCGGTTTAAGCGGTAGGCCAATCACATCGATGGTGACGAACTTTGTTTCTCATATCTATAAGAATACCGGAGGACGGCTGCCGATCATCGGTGTCGGCGGAATCTTCAATGCCCGAGACGCGTATGACAAGATTACCGCCGGAGCATCCGCGGTGCAGATCTATACAGGATTTGTCTATGAGGGTCCGGCGGCGGTTAAGCGGATCAACCAGGGCTTGATCAAGTTGCTCGAACGAGATGGATTCAGATCGGTGGGAGAAGCAGTCGGACAAGCAAATTGAATTGTGGAGCTATGCCAATTCCTTCAGTCGTTCGTAATCCTCTCTCACATCGATATCGATAAACGGCATCTCTTGTTGCCACTCGACGTACTCCGTTCTGCTTTTGTGCTTCTCAATCAAGAACCGGCCGCCGCGGTCGCCTGTCAAGCGGAGAATCTCCGGGAAGAGTTCGCGCCGGAACAGAACCGGATTGCGCGCTTGTCCCTTAAACGAGGGAGCAACGATCAAAGCCGAACTCTGTTCGAATCGTTGAATCAAGGCGTCAAGCAGATCCTTCCTGACCAGCGGCTGGTCGCCGACCAGAAATAGCACGCCGTCGCTCCTTGGCTCGATTGCCCATAGCCCGGCTATCACCGAGGTGCTCTGCCCCCGATCCGCGGCGTAGTTGATTAGCCAATGGAGCCGATGATGCGCCAGCGCGATTCTTTGTCGCACGGCCTTGAGATCACGCACGACACAAGTCACCTCATGAACGCTCGACGCCAATGCGCTCTCCAGAACCCATTGAAGCACTGGCTTATCGTTGAGCGGCAACAATAGCTTTTGCTCACCCATTCGCTCAGCGCGGCCTGCGGCCAGAACAACGGCGGAAATCATGATGTAAAACTATTTGACTAGTGGGAAATCATTTCATTGCTGAGCCCGCTATCAACAAAACTGTTGATCACCACGCGATCGAATTCCAATTGGAGCAGAGCTTTGCCTAATTGTTTCGCCCGTTCGATTTCTTCCGGACTGTCCGCCTGATTGATCATCGCTGATTTTCGACTTGCCGCTGGAATGCCTTTGAGACAACCTTCAGGGTGCCGCGCCAGGTTTAGAATCAGTTGTTCGGTAACCGGCGTTCCCAGCGGCATGCCTGACAGCGCCGCTGCCGTGTCCGCTCGATGGACCGAAGTACCATCCAACGGTTTGCCCACTACTTTTATCGACAAAACCCAGATCGTTAGACTGGTAGCGCCTGGGATCACCGGCTCGACGTCCGACGGAACTTTGAAGAGACGCGACGCCGCTCCATCTGCTTCGACCAAAACCGCAGCGAAGTGCTTGCTCCTCGCGATCTCATCGAGCCAGCGCGGAGGCAATCCGATTAACTTCTCCTGATCGAGCTTAGAACCGGCGCCGATAATCAGCGGCGCGTCGAGCTTGGCGGCCTCGCGCAGTAGCGCATCGACGTCTTCGACGATAAACAGTCGGTCAACGTGTGGTTTGCTTGGTTTAAAAATTTTCGTCGTGGTTGTGACCAGAACTTTCTTCCCCGCATCGCGCAGTTCCTTGGCCAATTGCAACAACGTTGTGGTTTTTCCGCCGGCGCCAATCAGCGACACCATATCGCCATCGCGCACGCCGAGGGATTCCCTTAGTTGCATAGGTTCCTCACCTAACTCTTCCAAGCTCGGGTTGCAAGTTAAATTCAGGATAAAGAGCGTTTTTAAAAATCGCTCTTTCTCGCGAATCGACGAGTGATTGCTTGAAACAGTGGAGGCTTTTGGCTAACGTCCGAGGATGTCACGTTTTTTCAGCATTGAAGTCGCCAAGGATTACTTTAATTTTGCCTCGGCTCATTTTCTAATTTTCCCGGATGGCCAGAGGGAACCTTTGCACGGCCACAACTACCAGGTTTCGGTGACGCTCGAAGGAGAAATCGATCACGCCGGAGTCGTGCTCGATTTCATCACGTTCAAACCTTTGGTCAAGCAGGTTTGTGATGCGCTGGATCATCGCACTTTGATTCAAACCGAGAGCCCGGTAGTCAAAGTGCACCGTCGAGGCAAGGAAATCGAAGTGCGCTACAAAACACAGCGGCTCTTACTGCCGCGACAAGACGTGATTCTCCTTCCCCTTGTCAACACCAGCACCGAGTTGTTGGCCGAACACGTTGCGGATCAGATCCGGCGCGCAGTTCGTAAGAAGTTTCCGCACGCGCGGATCCGCAGCATGGAAGTCGGCGTCGAAGAAGCACGCGGGCAGCGCGGCATGTTTCGCGGCGAGTTCTAACTCTTTACGCCTAGTAATATGTCCAGGTGATGGTTCAGTTTGGGCCGGT
>JAICEJ010000419.1 GCA_025924215.1 Candidatus Binatia bacterium | reverse complement strand
GTGAGATTCAAAAATCAAAGCAGATGCTTCCTTGTTGCGGTCCTCGGAGGCATTTGCTGCGACCCGTCATTCGGAAGGTAGGAACTGATTTTAACAAGGAGAAATGAATGATTCGCGGAGTTTTGTTGCCGGTTATCACGCCGTTCGACGAAAAAGTTCGGGTCGATGAACAGATGATGCGGCAGTTGGTCGATTTTCACATCAAAGCCGGCGTGCAGGGATTGTTCGTGCTTGGCTCCACCGGCCAAGGTCCGGCCATGACCATCGAAGAGCGCAAGCAGACGGCCGCCGTCGCACTCGATCAGGCGAAGTCCCGGGTGCCGGTGATTATTCACGTCGGCACCGCCGATGCGGGCAGTGCGGTGGAGTTGGCCGAGCACGCCGCCGCGCACAAGGCGGACGCGGTGGCTATCGTACCACCCTATTACTATTCCGATCACACCGAATACGAGATCATTGCGCACTACAAAGCCGTACACAAAGCTGTTCCGCTGCCGATCTTCATCTATGAAAATCCCAAGTACTCCGGTATTTCTATTCCGCCGGGCTTGGCCGTGCGCATGAAAGAGCAGGTGCCGGCGCTCAAAGGCATCAAAGTCGCCTACGGTCAGGGCGCGTTGCTCGAATACGTGAGACTACTGCCTGATATATCGGTTTTTACCGGAAACGCGGACTTATTTGGACTGGTTCCGTTCGGTGTTGCCGGTATGATCAATCCGCCGACGAGCTTCGTGCCCGAGCTCTGCGTCGATTTGTTCAAGGCTCTCGACAGCCAAGACTACCCGCGCGCGGTGGAAGCGCAAAAGCGGGTCGATACCGCGGCGCGAATCGTCGCGGCGCGCTTGCGCAAGTATGGCCGCGTTCCGTTGCAGGAAGTTTTTCGCATGCGCGGCTTCGCGGTAAAACGCTTCCCGAAGTGGGAAACCGAGCAGATGCCCAAGGACGAGATCATGAAGCTGGAGCGCGATTTGAGGGAGGCCGGCATTCTCGGGCAGTGAGCACGATTTTTTAAACTCTTGCGATCGACGTCCGGTTTAAGCCTATGAACGAGATCGTCATTCCTTTTAGAGCCAAGCGTTTCTCGAACGTTAGTCGTGGCCGTCTAAATCATCGAGCCATCAGAGCCGTGCTAGCCAAGGTTCGAAACATTTTTTGTCTGATTTGGTTTGCGACATTGGCGCAGGCCTGTTTATTTTTCTCACTTGTCCAAGCGGAGCCGGTTCGATTAGCTTACAGCGCGATCAGCGGCGCGATGGCGCCGTTATGGGTAGCGCATGATTACGGCTACTTTCGCCGCCAGGGATTGGATGTACAGCTTCTCTATATCGGCGGTGGATCGGTGGTGACTCAGGCGCTGATCGGCGGCGACGTGCAATTTGTCCGCCTCGGCGCCAATTCCGTTGTCCAGGCTTCGCTCAGAGGAGCGAGCCTTAAGATGATCGGCAATACCATCAATACGCTGGTGTTCTCGCTCATGGCGCGCCCGGAAAATCAAACTGCCAAGGACTTAAAGGGGAAAAAAATTGGCGTGACACGTCTCGGCGGCTCGACGGACTTCGCTTTGGATCTTGCGCTCAAACAATGGGGAATGCGGCGCGGTTCCGACGTTGCGGTAATCCAGACGGGCGGCATGCCGCAACTGCTCGGGGCAATCACCGGTGGCATTGTCGATGCCGGCGTGGTGTCGCCGCCTACCAACTTGACTGCCGCCAAGCTTGGCCTCAAGGAGCTGGTCGACTTCGGCGAAATCGGCATCGTTTACCCAAATTCGCCGCTGGCGACCTCCCAACAGTTCGTGGACAAGAACCGAAGCGCGGCGTTGCGGGTACTGCGCGCCTACTCCGAGGGCATTCATCGAGTCAGGACGGATAAAGAAGGAACGATGAAGGTGCTTTCAAGATATACGAAAGTCAACGACCCGGAGATCCTCGCCGAGCTTTATCGAATCTATGGCGTCAAGTACCTCGAGCCGATTCCGAGAGTGAGGCTCGATGCCGTCGAAGAAGTGCTGCGCTCCGAGGTAAAAACGACGAGCGGTGTCAAGGCGAGTGATTTTGTCGACAATAGTTTAGTGGCTGAGCTCGAGCAGCAGGGATTATTTCAAACGTTGTACCGATAGGGGGCAGTAATGGCGTACCAGGATTTGCGGGAGTGGCTGGATCAAGTCAATTGGTTGGGCGAGCTCAAAACGGTGGAAGGCGCGGATTGGGATCTGGAGATCGGCGCGATTATCGAGATGGCGCGCAAGGAGTCGCAGGTGGCGCCCTGCCTGCTTTTCGATTCGATCAAAGGTTTTGCCAAGGGCTTGAGGATTGTGGCCGGCCAGCTCAACTCGATCAAACGGGTGGCGCTTACTTGCGGTATGCCAACAGACATGGCGACCATGGATCTGGTCCGTAGCATGCGGAAGAAAATCAAGGACCTGAAGCCGATTCCGCCGCGCGAGGTCAAGGAAGGACCTTTCATGGAGAATGTCTGGGAAGAAAAAGATGTCGACGTTCTGCGCTTTCCGACGCCGCGCTACAACATCGGCGACGGCGGCCGCTACATCGGTACCGGCCATCTGACGATTACCAGAGATCCGGAAGAGGGTTGGCTCAACATTGGCACTTATCGAGTTGTGGTTCATGACAGCAACTCGTTGGGGCTTTACATTTCGCCGGGACGGCATGCGCGCATCCAGATGGAAAAATATTTCGCGCAAAAACATCCCATGCCGGTGGCGCTTTCCTTGGGCCACGACCCGCTTCTTTTTATGGCCTCCGCTTTCGAAGTTCCGTATGGCCTTTCGGAATATGACTTTGCCGGCGGCCTCAAAGGCGAGCCGATCGACGTGGTGAAATTAGCGCAAACCGGGCTTCAGGTGCCGGCCAGCGCAGAGGTCGTCATCGAGGGCGAATGTTTGCCCGGCGATGTAAAAACCGAAGGTCCTTTTGGCGAGTGGACCGGATACTACGCGAGTCACGTGCGCGAAGAACCCGTTATTCGGATCCGCCGCATGTATTTTCGCAACGACCCGATCATGGCCGGCGCGCCGCCGAGCCGCCCGCCGACGGAAGCGACTTTTTACAAGAGTTTTTGGCGCTCGGCGATGATATGGGAGGAGCTGGAGCGGGCCGGTGTGCCGGACGTGGTTGGAGTTTACTGTCCGCCCGAAGGCAACACACGGCTGCTCACGGTGGTTGCCATTCGCCAGCGTTATCCGGGCCACGCGCGTCAAGCCGGACTCGTCGCTTCGCAGTGTCACGCCGCTGCCTATCTCGGCCGCTTCACCGTCGTGGTCGACGAAGACATCGATCCGACGGACATGAAAGATGTATGGTGGGCGATGACGACGCGCTGCGATCCCGTGGAGGACATCGAAATCCTGCGGCGTTGCTTGAGCGGCCCGCTCGACCCGATTATCCAAAGAGGCAAAAAGGGTTTCAATTCCCGCGCTATCATCGATGCGTGCCGGCCCTACGAATGGCT
Organism: Candidatus Binatia bacterium; assembly: GCA_025924215.1. Taxonomy (GTDB): domain Bacteria; phylum Desulfobacterota; class Binatia; order UBA9968; family UBA9968; genus WHTF01. The sequence continues at coordinate 1,145 of JAICEJ010000419.1, read as the reverse complement.
CAAAGATTTTCCCGCTTCGGTGATCGTGCCCCAAGACTTGGCGCGTCAAGTCAGAGAGAAATGGGGAAAGCAAATTCTCTCATAGCGGTTTGGCTGAAACTCTGAAACTACTCAAAACTTCTCGCAGACAGGTGGAACCGCGTGGTCGTGTCCGTGGAAGCGTGATCGAAACCGAACGACCATGAGAACACGATCACGAATCCGCCTGAAGCGACTGCCCGCGACTGAAACGTAATAAACGGCCTATAATGGTTCGACTCCAGGATTAACTGTATGCGTCAAATTGCCCTGCTCGCCAGCGACTCTTCGCACCTGCCGCTTTTAACTGTGTTCAAGGAATCCGGAGTCACTCAAAAATACGATTTTGAAATTGAGCTCGACGTTGTCGGCGGGGCGAAAGCCCCAACCATGGCACACCGCACCAGCCTGATCTTTGCGGGCGAAATTGATTTCGTCAGCGGATTGCATCATGAGACTTATCGCGCCCGAAGCAGAGGCGACAAGCGGCTCGTGTATTTGGCGCAGACTCAGAACCGATGGGATGACCGTCTCGTTGCCGCTGCCGAGATCAACCGAGTGCAGGACCTCCGTGGGCGCAAGATCGTATGCCATTCCAAGGCGCCTTGCGTCCTCGGCAACTTTACGACCATTCTTAAACAGTTCGGATTTCGCGGTGACGAAATCCGCATCGAACCCATCGAGAGCATGGCAGCAGACCGGCGCCGTTATGTGGACCGGGTTGTGGCGGGCGACGCCAGCGCAACATTGGTGGACATGCCGTTCGATCTGTACGGCAGAAACTCCGGACTAAAGATCATTGAGCTGCCTGATCGCCCGGTGATTCACAACACGACCATCTTGACCACAACCGACTATATCCGAGAAAACAGAAAGAACGTCATAGACTTTCTTAAGGCGCTGATCGAGGCTATCCATTTTTTCAAGACAAACCCGACAAAGGTGGCCAGTATTCTGCAGAAAAACCTCGCTGCTTACTACGGTTTAAACGAAGAACAATACTATCAGCACTTGCAGGCGGCATGGGCAAAGCTGCTTTTGATCAAACCTTACCCGCTACTGGCAGCTATACAAAATGTATATGAACTGGACGTGGCGAAAGATCCCAACATGGCTCGCGTGGCGCC
>JAICEJ010000418.1 GCA_025924215.1 Candidatus Binatia bacterium | reverse complement strand
GATGCGCGGTGTTGGTCGCCCCACTACCTGGGTCATCTCTTACCTCCACGATCTGTTCTTGAGAACAACGGCTGCTTGATACGAATCATTTCTAGGCTTGAATGTGTTCGGTTGTCCAGCGATAGCAAGGCGGTTATTTCGTTGAACAGGCCGATCGGTGGAGACATCTTTTTGAATCGACGCTGAACGATGCTTTCGGTGCAGCTTATCAAGGCCGATCGAGTGCTCAAACTGTAATCAATAATTTTTCTGCAGTCTGGCCGCCGAGCATGATTGCTCGGGGGCCAGGGCTTTTCAATGACGAGGAATCGCCGGAGCTGACGCTAAGAATCAGGCAGACGCTGGTACTTTCCTTTGAAAAAAAGCAGTGGCCGTCCGTCCGTGGCATTGGCATTGACGATTTCGCCGACGACGATGGTATGATCGCCGCCGTCGTAGCACTGAGTAATTTTGCACTCGACATAGCCGAGCGCCGCATCGAGAATCGCTGCCCCGTTCTGGCCGAAGTGCCACTGCAGGCCGGCAAACTTATCAATACCCTTGGTCGCGAAACGACGCGAGACCTCTTCCTGATCTTCGCTGAGAAAATTTACCGTGAAACCGTTCTGCAAGTTAAAGCACGCATAGCACTGGGCGCCTTTATCAACGCTGATCAAGACCAGCGGTGGATCTAATGAAAGGGACATAAAAGCATTGGCCGTGAGTCCGTTTGGATTTCCGTCTTTGTCCTGGGTCGTAATCACGGTAACGCCAGTGGCAAAATGGCCCATGACGCGCCGCAGCTCTTGTGGTTCTATCGACATGATTGCTTTTTTTTCGAGAATTTTTTACTGCTACCAGAGTCAACCTAATGCTGTCAATCAGGGCTTCAAATCAGCGTGATCGTGTTCGTGGAAACGTCATCGAGAATTCGAACGAGTACGTAACACGAACACGGATTCGAGCGATGCGATTGATGGTTCGTCAAGCTCATGAATCCAGGGGCTCTCAGTTCATCCTGAGCACAGTTGAAGGAGGGACCTTTCCCAGCAACCTGCTAGACGGTTCCTTACGGAACATGATAAAGATGAATTTCAAAGGAGGTGCCCAATGGCGGTACAAGAACGAAAAGCGGAGAGCTCGTTTGACAGATACATCGCCGAAGTTCGCGCGGTTTGGGGCGATGGCAAAGATCCCCAGCTGCCCCACAAGATAGCCGTGTTGATGGAGAAGTTGTTCGCCGGCACCAGCGCCGACGATCCTTGGATGGCGCAGATCATTCGAGAGGGAAAGCCCTCGCGCGAGCTCTATCGAGACGCCGAGCACGGGTTCATTCAAATGGGCCACGTGCACAAAGCAGGACATGGTAATACGCCGCACGATCATGGCCCATGCTGGGTGGTTTACGGCGCCTTCAACGGTCTCACTGAAATCACTAAATACAAACGCACCGACGACGGTTCACAACCCGGCAGAGCAACTCTTGAAAAAGATGAACTCCATCGGCTATCCCCCGGCACGGTCCAACCTTATCTGCCCGGCGAAATTCATTCGACCCATGCGGTCGAAGGACCCGGCGTGGTCTTTCGTTTTCTAAGCTATGATTTGGATAAGATCGACCGCAGCCGATACAACATGGAAAAAGAAACCATCATTCCTGTTCCTGCTCACTGACCGGCCGACCATGAGCGCAGGTAATATCATTTTCGAGCAGATCCGGTCGAGCGGGTGCCTGTCCTATCTCTTAGGCTGTCCTGAGAAAAAAAAATGCGTCGTCATCGATCCGGAGCTCGACAAGGTCGACGAGTACATCGAACTGGCTAAATTTTTTTCCTCGGAACTGCTTTACGCGATCGATACCCATACCCATGCCGATCATAACTCCGCGTGCAAGGTGCTGCGCGAGAAGCATGGCATCAAGGTGATCATGCACGAAGCCACCGATGCGCCCTACATCGACGTGGCGGTCAAAGATGGAGACGTCATTTCTTTCGGCAGCCAGTCGATCAAAGTGATCTACACGCCCGGACACACTCAAGACGCCATGTGTCTTTTATGCCGCGACCGCATTTTTACCGGCGATACGCTCCTGATCGGCGGCTGCGGCAGAACCGACTTACCCGGCGGCAGCGCCGAACAACAATATGAGAGCTTGGGCAAGCTGCGCGCCCTTGGCGACGAGATTCGGGTTTATCCCGGCCATGATTATCGCGAAGCGGTTTCAACTCTGGGCGATGAAAAGCAAAAAAACACGCGCATGCTATTTCCGAGCAAAGAAGAGTTCGTGCAGTTCATGACCTCGCGCAAACCACCCTTGCCGCGAAAAATCGAAGGCGCTCTCGAATGGAACCGCACGCCGATTCAAGGCACCCAAAGAGGCATGGGCGAAGGGATCTAACAGCCTGCTGAAAAGACCTCATATGCTTCGTTGCGCTTGTCCGACTCCTCTAACGTACTGAAGCGTACGCCTGAGCTCATCGAAAGTCGCGCGGCTTGCCTGTGAGGTCTTTTGAGCAGCCTGCAAACAGAGTCTTTCAGCAAGTTGCAATTTAAGGGAGAGGATATTAGGCCTGATCAAATAAAGCACCCAACGACATCTCATTGGCGACGATTCTTTGAGTCTTGATATAAAACCTATCCATTCTCGCCGAATGCTTTTAGTACCAGAGATTGATTTTTCGGAAGTTCTTTAGCCCCTCCAGGGATCTCCACTGCGTCGCGAAAGAACATGAATCGGTCCAGAAGCTGGTCAACAGTTGACGTCCTCGCCACGATTCGCCGCTATTGGGGATACTCCGAGCTACGAACGTTGCAGGAGGAAGCGATGCGGGCCGGTCTTGATGGCCGCGATTCGCTGGTCGTCATGCCTACAGGAGGTGGCAAATCGTTGTGCTATCAAGTTCCGGCTGAGCTTGCCCAGCGCACCGATATTGTGGTCTCGCCGCTTATCTCCTTGATGAAAGATCAGGTCGATGGCCTGAGGGAGTGCGGCTATGCGGCGGCGGCACTCTACAGCGGCATGCCTCTGCACGCAGTCCACGAAACCGAAGAGCAGGTCGCCGCCGGGCGCTACCGGCTGGTGTTTGTCGCGCCTGAACGGCTACTGACGGCGCGATTTCTCCAGCTCATCGCGCCGCTCAAAGTTCGCGCCTTCGCCATCGATGAGGCGCACTGCATCAGCCAATGGGGTCACGACTTCCGGCCGGAATATCGCCAGCTGGCTGAGATCAAGACACGTTTTCCGCAGGCAAGCATTCACGCATACACCGCGACCGCCACGCAGCGCGTGCGCACCGACATTATCGAGCAGCTTCGTCTCAGCAAGCCAGTGGTGCTGGTCGGCACTTTCGATCGTCCCAACCTGCTCTACCGGATCATTCCACGCATCGATGCACGGGCTCAGGTGCTCGAAGTGCTGCGGCGTCATCCCGGGCAAGCGGCCATCGTCTACTGCCTGAGCAGAAACGACACCGAGACTATGGCCGAGGCGCTCAAGGCCAACGGCTTGCGCGCGGCTTGTTACCATGCCGGTATGGACGCAGATGCTCGGCGCCATACCCAGGAGGCGTTTTCCTCAGAAACGTTGGACGTCGTCGCGGCGACGGTCGCCTTCGGAATGGGAATCGATCGTAGCGATGTCCGTTGCGTCATTCACGCCGCCATGCCGAAATCCATCGAGCACTATCAGCAGGAGACCGGCCGCGCCGGGCGCGACGGCTTGGAAGCGGAATGCGTTCTCCTATACTCGGCGGCCGACGTGCTCCGCTGGGAATCGCTGATCGAAAAGAGCGCTGCCGAATCAAATCCGGCGCCAGAGAGCATCGCCGCAGCGCGCGAGCTCCTCGCACAGATGCGCCGGTTATGCACGGGTGTTCATTGCCGGCACCGAGCGTTATCCGAATACTTCGGCCAAGATTATTCCAAAGCCCAATGCGGCGCCTGTGACGTCTGTTTCGGCGAGGTCCAAGGTTTAACCGATGCGACGCTTACGGCAAAGAAGATTTTATCCTGCGTAGCTCGAGCAGGACAGCAATTCGGCGCCGAACACATTATCGACGTGCTCCTGGGCGCCCAGACCGAACGGGTGCGACGCTGGGGTCATGACAAACTCACCACCTACTCTTTGATGAAGGGGACTGACCGCAAATCAGTCACCAACATGATTTATCAGCTTCTCGATGAGGGCCTGCTCGAACGAACTGGCGATGATCGGCCGGTTCTCAAACTCAACGACGCGTCGTGGGCGGTGCTACGCAGCCAGCGTACGGTTCAACTGCTACAGCCAAAAACCAAAGTTCGTAAGAGCCGCTTTGAAGAAGAATCATGGAATAATGTTGACGGTGATCTGTTCGAAAGCTTGCGGAGCTTGCGCCGTGAACTCGCCGCCGAGCGCGGCGTTCCGGCATATCTGCTATTTAGCGACGCAACGCTGCGCGACATGGCGCGTGCCAAACCTCGATCAGCCGCTGCGTTGCTAAGTATTAGAGGAGTCGGCGAACGCAAGCTGGCCGATCTCGGACAACGGTTCCTGGATCACATAGCGAGCTATTGTCGGGCCAACGACTTGCGCAAGCCACTACTTCCAGCGGGGTAGCGAAATAACAGAAGTCACTTCACGCTCATTCGGTGTTCTTTAGATAATAGGCTTCAGGCGCTGGTTTATAGGACCGCGGCAACCACAAAGGGCGGCGCAGATTGTCCGGCCCCGGTGCGGAGCGGGT
>JAICEJ010000417.1 GCA_025924215.1 Candidatus Binatia bacterium | reverse complement strand
TTGGGTGACCCGCTTGGCGGTCGAACGGCATCTGTATCCGGGGGCAGCCTACACGCTCATTAACAACAGCGGAAACGTGTTGCTACGATACCCTGAAACAGACGACTGGAAAGACGAGCCGATTATCGCAAAAACTTTACTACAAACCATGGCTTCTCGGGATACCGAAAAAAGCTTCGAAGCAGCCGGTACCGACGGCATCCGGCGACTCTTTGCTTTGAGCCAGTTGAGAAACACACTAGGCGGCCAAACCGTTTTCGCGGTCATCGATATCCCAACTCTCGCTGCATTCGAGGAGGCAAATCTCATTTTGGCTCGCAACCTAATCGTTCTCGGGGTGTTATCAGCTCTAGCGCTGGCGGCCGCATGGTTTGGTGCCGACATTTTCGTTCTTCGCCGAATCCGAGACATCGTTGCGGCGACAGAGAAGGTCGCTGGCGGCGACCTGGGTGCGCGTACCAAGCTGCCCTATGAGCGGAGCGAGCTCGGACAGATGGCGCGCGCGTTTGACGATCTTGCGCAGACGTTGGAGCGACGTGAAGCCGAAGCCACCGTATCGGAACATCAGATTAACAAACAACGACAGCGGCAAAAAATTCTTTATGACCTTAATTGCGCGGTGACCTCGACTCTCGATATGTCAACGGTGTTGGAAACTCTGTTGCAGCAACTATCTAGCTTGTTTCCGCTTCGCGCCGCGACCGTAAGTTGGATCGACAGAAAGACCGGTGCGCTAAAGCCTATCATTCACCGCAATCTCGATGACACGGCGGCACAACCGCTGCCGGCAACCGAAGAAGGTCTTCCGATCGCCGTGCTCAATCAACAGGGGCCGCTAGCTGTATCGAACGCCCATTTGGACCCGAGAACAACCAACCCGGAATTTTTCAGAAAGCACGGTTTTGTCTCTTATCTCGGTTTGCCTTTGATCGCCCGCGGGGAATCATTGGGAGTTCTATCTTTCTATACAACTGAAGAGCATCAATTTGGGCCCGAAGAGATCAATTTTCTAAACACCCTGGTCAGTGGAACCGCCATGCCCATCTATAATTCGCGGCTTTATGAAGAAACCCGCAATCAAGCGGCAGCACTGGAAAGATCGAACCGCATCAAAGATGAGTTTCTTGGAGTGATGTCCCATGAGCTGAGGACTCCGCTAAATGTCATCATGAACTATGCCGAAGCTATGAAGATGGGCGCGTTCGGAAACATCAGCAGCGAGCAGGAAAGAGGAACGGTCAAAATACTTTCCCAGGCAGGGCACCTGCTCAGGCTTATCAACGGTATTTTGGAGATCACCAAGATAGAAAGCGGATCGGTCATCCTGCACAAGGAACAGTTCGATCTCGCAGCATTCATCGCGGAAACCCGATCAGACTACATGATGCCGATGGAGAAAAAGCTCACCATCAATTGGAACTATCCGGCCGACCTTCCTGCGATCGTCAGCGACCGTATGAAATTGAAACAAATCATCACCAACTTGATCGATAACGCAATAAAATTTACCGACGATGGATCAGTCACTGTGTCTTTCCAGCTGATTGATCAGAATCACACTCTCGAGATCAAGGTCACAGATACCGGACCGGGAATTCCCGAGGATCTGCTGCCATTGATTTTTGACAAGTTTCGCCAAATCGACAGTACAACGACGCGTCATTTCTCCGGTGCAGGGCTCGGTTTGTACATCGTTAAAGTCTTTGCCGGCCTTCTGGAAGGTACGATAGACGCCACCAGCAAATTTGGCGAAGGCTCTGTCTTTGCCGTGCGCGTGTCCACGAATCTTGGGGCGGCGCCCAAAGATGAGCAGCGGCATTCGGCAGCCGATGCGAGAATTATGGACTTCGCGGAGGATTAGATTATGTCGTTGCCAATATTCTGGCGTATCATTTTAGGATACTCCGTCATCTTGCTCCTTGGCTCCGGCGTAGCAGCTTATTCGATTGTCCAGTTAGGCGGCCTGAGTGGAACAGCACGCTCGGCTTTGGATAGCGAAAATCGCATGATGGCCTATCAAGAGACATTGACCGAGGCCTTCCTCTCCGAAGCGCGTTATGCTGGAAGATTCTTACTTACCCGGGCCGATGCCCACCACAAGGAATTTCGCCAGTTCAAGGAAGACTTCAAGCGCTATATGGACGAGATGACGTCACGCGCGACCGCCGTTGAAATTAAGGCGCGTTTACTCAGAACCGATGAGTTGCACCTCCGCTATCATGAATTGTTCGATCAAGAGGTTCGTTACATAAAAGCCGGCCAGCCATACGCTCAGAGCCGGTATCAGCAGGAGCGAGAGAAGATTTTAGATTCCGCCCTGAGAGAGCTCGAACGCTTGAGAGCCCAGCTGCAAGCAAATCTGAACAATAAGCTCGAAACCATGGAACGAGCCGCACGCGCGGCGCGAAATATCGCCATCGCGGGCACTCTGCTCCTGATCGGACTGGGCGTCGCGCTGTCTTTGCTGATCAGCAGGAGCATCACGAAGCCGATCCTGGAGTTGACCCGGAGAACAGCCGAAGAGGCCCAAGTCCCCGATGGCGCGGTCAGGACCGGCGCAATCCCGGAAATCCAAGAACTCTCAGAAACCCTGGCACACGAGCGACATAGAATACGTGAAGCCGCCCGATCACAAGCCCAATTTTTCGATGACCTTTTCGAGCAGGTAACGGCCCCGCTTACTTCGATCCAACAAAGGCTCACGTACTTGAAACGGGATTTGTCGCAAGCCGACGGGCACGAAGAAAACCCATCACTGGAAGTCATTATCAAGGAACTGAGCGAGTGATCGATCATTGTAACCAGCTAAAACCGCCATCTACCGCCGCCATGGCTGCCGCTGGCGATTGTCCCGAGCCGGTGCGGTATCAATCCCGGAAAGCATCATGACCAAAAAAATGATTCCCTCAGGGAGCGCCATTTGCGCGCGCGCGGCTCATACACTGCGGCTAGCGGTTAAGCGCGCGCGCGTTTTGCTCGCATTATGGCCGGCATTCAGTCGATTGAATCGTACCTCCCTGGAAAGGCAAAGAAACAATGAACAACACCGCCGATCAACCTGGACTTGCAGGGATAGCATGAGACTTTCTCATCTTTCGTTAAGCGCCTCGGCCTTGGCTGCCTGCGTGTCAGTCATAGGTTGCACTACAATGGGCGAACAGATCGGGAAATCCGAGCCCGTCCAGCCGCAAAAACAATCGCAGCCGGAATATTTGCAACGCAGTAAAGCTCTCTTTGCCGAAGGCAAGTATGAAGCGGCTCTGGATGAAAACCTGAGAGCGCTCGCCGAAGGCAGAGGCGCACCCGATGCGGCGCTGTTCAATATCGGACTCATCTCCGCGTACTCTCAAAATCCCAAGAAAGACTATCCCAAGGCAGTCCAGTCGTTCAGAGCCCTGGGCGCTCACCATCCCCAGAGCCCGTTTGCCGAACAAGGGAAGCTCTGGCTCCTCATCCTGGAAGAACACCAGAAGATGCTGGAAGAACACCAGAAAATGACCGAGGAAAGACAACGGCTGTCCGACGAAAGGCGCGCCGTGATACGGGAAAGAGAGGTGTTGGCGCAAGAACGCAAGAAGCTCAAGTATACAGAGGAGAAATCGCGTCAACTCGACCTGGACATCGAGAAGCGGCGGAGAAAATCTTTAAACCGGTAAGGCAGAGCGGCACCTCTCCTTCCAAGCCAAATAGATGCGCTCTTTCTATCTGTAAGCCTGAACTCAGATCCTTCAGTTTACGGAACTGTCGAGCCGTCGCCGCTGGTCGCAGCTCACCGTGGCTGCGTGATGATATCCACGACTGTGGGCTTCCCTCCCTCGACGACGGCAATTGCTTTGTCTAGAGTCGACCCGAGCTGATCAGGTTCGGTAATCGGCCCGAAGGCATCGACGCTTAACGCGCGGGAAATTGCCGCAAGATCCGGAGCGGGATCCTCGATGCGAATGCCGATTCCTTTATTCTCCACCGGCCGTTGCCGCCATTTGGCCATCCGCTCCTGATGTTCTTCGTCGTTGTAATAAGAACGATTGTTCATGACCAGCACAAGCAAAGGGATCTGATACTTGGCCGCCGTCCATAGGGCATTCGAGGTCATCAAAAAGTCGCCGTCGCCGATGATGCTGACGCATAACCTGCCGCTTTCTTTGTGCCCCAACGCCGCGCCAATCGATGACGGCAAGCCGTAACCGACCCCGCCTCCCCTACCACCGCCGATGCCGTGCGCCGGCTCCGTGACTTCGATCACTTCACGCCAGCGGCGCCCGTGCGCGGATACCAGCGCCCACGCCTTGCCTTGCATTCGCTTGTTGATCTCGCCAAAGAAGCGCGCTTGCGAAATCGGTTTTTCATCCCAAGTTTTCTCTATCCATTCCTGGCTCTTTTTGCGGGCTTGATTATAGATGGTTTCGACCTTGGCGCGGCGCGCGCGAACCTGCCGAGCCGACTCCGCATTATTCTGGATCCGCTCGCGTAACTGCTCGAGCAGCTGCGGCAACGCCACCGCGGTATCGGCGGCGATGGGCACGTGCACCGGCAAGAGCCACATGGCATCGCTCACCCAACTCTGCCGTTCGAGATCGAGCAGGGTCATGTGAATAACTTTGCAGCTCGGCGAAATCACCGGCGCAAAATTGCCGCGCTCGCGCACCGAAGGGCCGAGCGGCACACCCAGACTCGGCACATCGAGTGCGAGAACGACGTCGGCATCGCGCAATGCATCCTCTCGCGCGTTGGTGAG
>JAICEJ010000416.1 GCA_025924215.1 Candidatus Binatia bacterium | reverse complement strand
CCACACCACATTTGATGCGTCGGCTGAACTGTAAGCGATTTTGATCCGTTCTTGGCTAAAGGACTGCGCCGTCAGAACTAACAACAAAATAACTGCGAACCATATCTCTACCACGATCCTCATCGTACCTCCGAAACACGCGATGAAACTTTTCTAGCACACAAGCTTGCGTAGGAAATGATAACGAAAAATGAGAAGATCGAATGATGGGCAAGGTCATCACGAGATGTGGGCTGTCCAACGAACGGGCCCGTAAAAGACCCACGAAAGATTACTGCTCGGCAGGCAGGGCCATACAGTCGCCAACAGGCAATTCCACCCAAACAGTGTCGCCGCGGCGCACTCGAAGCGAATGGGGTTGATGGGTCTCTAGAACATTCTTGCCGAGCTCGATCGTGCAATCGACATATTCGCCGAGAAACATCGCAGCACCGATCTTACCCTCCAAGACATTGTCTCCGTGCGAGGGTTTTTTTTGATGCAGGACAATGCTTTCCGGACGCACCACAACGACTACCTTGTCGCCGGCTTTCAATTCAGTCAAAATGCCGCAGGAGATCTCCCCCTCCTCGGTTCTCACGATGCCGGTTCCATCGCTTCCCCGGTTTATGACTTGCCCGCTGATTTGATTGGTCGAGCCGATGAATTGCGCGACAAATTTACTCCGGGGCTGAAGATAGATCTCACGCGGAGTCCCTTCCTGAACCGTCACCCCGGCGCTCATCACCGCAATGACATTGGACATCGATAATGCTTCGATCTGATCATGCGTGACATACAAGGTTGTGATGCCCAGCCGCCGCTGCAATTCGCGAAGCTCCACGCGCATGCGCTCGCGCAGCTTGGCATCGAGGTTACTTAGCGGCTCATCCAAGAGCAGGACTTTCGGCTCCCGGACCAGCGCCCGAGCTAACGCAAGACGCTGTTGCTGGCCGCCGGAAAGCTGCGTCGCCATACGGTCTTCGTAACCTCCAAGCTCGACCTGCTCAACGGCGGTCATCACCTTCCTTCGAATCTCGTCGTTCCGGACCTTCTGTTTGCCCACCCTCAGGGGAAAGGCGACATTCTCAAAAACCGTCATGTGCGGCCAAATGGCATAGCTCTGGAAAACCATGCCGATAGGCCGGCGATAAGCCGGCACAAAGGTGCGCCCTGAGGCTGAAAAAACCTTCTCTCCCGCGACGATGATTTCTCCTTCATCCGCCTTTTCCAAGCCGGCGATACATCTAAGCGTCGTCGTCTTGCCACAACCCGAGGGTCCCAAGAGGGTATAGAATCGTCCCTCTTCAACATTGAAGGAGACCCGGTCAACCGCCCTTACTCCAGCGTTCTTACCGTCGGCAAAGATCTTAACCAATGACTTAACTTCGATCACAACTGCTTTCCCTTAAGTCTGAATGCCAAACCGTCCAGAGACCTTGTAAAAAACCGCGACTATCGAAAGCAAGACAACAATCATCAAGATCCCGATGGCCGCGACGATCGTCACCTGCCCTTGCTCAAACATGGTAAACAACAGGATCGATAGTACGCGGCTGTCCCCGGTTGCCAGCAACACTGAAGTCGAAAATTCGCGAAATGAAACGATGCAGATGTAAATCCAACCGGCGGCAATGCCCGGCCTGAGAAGCGGCAAAGTCACGCGCTTGAAGGTCTCCCACCATGACGCTCCGGAAGCGGAGGCTGCCTCTTCCAATTCGCTATGAATCTGCACAATGGCGCCGGACGCCGAGCGCATGCCATAAGGCATATAGCGGGTGACATAGGCGATGAGCAGCAACCAGATGGTTCCATAGATCGGCAACGGGAAAGCGACGTAGAGAAGGATCAATGCCATCCCCATAACGATGCCCGGAACGGTAATCGGTATAAAAGCCAGGAAATCCAGCAGCCATGATCCGGGAAGCCGGCTTTTGTAGACCACCCAGGCGATAAGAGACGTCAGCATCATCGCCACCGTGGCGGTTAGCGTCGCGAGAATGATGCTATTTTTAAGCGCATCCCAGAACGGCCTGAATCCCACAAGGTAGCGATAATTATCAAAGCTTAGCTTCTCGACGGCATCCCAGCCGGGAGTCGCGAAGAAAGGTAGGAACGACGCCCAGAATAACACCAGAAATGGCAGGAGGACGACGAACACGAAATAGACCATCAGGAAGCTGAAGCCTACCCATTTCCATGGCCCGAGATCGAATTGGCGTGGACGAAAAGCTTTGCCAGTCACGGTTTGAAATTTTTTGCTTTCGCGCGTCGATCGGGTGTACAGCCAAACGCCTATGGCGCTCAGCAGAAGTAAGCCCACTGCCAGCGCAGCGCCCCTTCCATAATCAGGCGGGTACTCATTAAAAGCTAAATAAATTTCACTAGTGTAGACATAAATACGGGCCGGAATACCGATAAGCGCCGGCGTTTCGAATGATTCCAATGTGCGAACGAATAGAATCAAAAGCACGGAAGCGGTGGTTGGCATGAGCAAGCGAAAGGTCACACGACGAAAGGTCTGCCATGTGTTCGCCCCCGACATCATCGCGGACTCCTCCAGCGATGGATCCATCGATTTGAACGCCGCGACCATAAGCAGGAATGCCAGCGGCACCTGCCCGACCGAGTGAACCCAAATCATGCCGGGGAGAGAAAACACATTGAAAGGAGCTGATTGCAACCCGAAGAGCCATTGTAGCCAGACGTTGAGATAACCGAACTTGGGGCTCAGAAGAAATATCCAGGCGATCGACTCGAGCACGCCCGGCAGGATCAGCGGCACGACGGCAATCGGCACGAAAAGACCTCGTAGAGGTGTATTGGTCCTTTCGGTGAGCCAAGCCAGCATCGTCCCCAGCAGAAATGTCAATGTCGCCGATCCCGAGGCGAAAATGATCGAATTTACGAAGGTTGAATAGGTATACGGGCTGGCGTAGGCAGCGTAATAATTTTCCAGAGTAACAACGAATTCTCTCGGCGCAATTTCCTTCTCGAAGCTGCCGTAAACCAGCATGAACAACGGCAACACCGCCAGATAGATCAGCACGGCGGCGCCGATGATGGGAATCACCAGCGCCGGCTCGCGCAGCAGTCGGAAGCCCGTGGCCTCGGTTCTTGGCAAAACCTCTGTCGCCATGATTAATCAAGCCTCCGGCTTCAGGTTGCTACGCTTAGACTTGTTAACGGAGTCGGAAAATCTGTTTCCATATCTTCTCGTATTTGGGAAATTCCTTGAGGTCCTCGACGCTAATGGGGTAGATCTTTTCAGTCCGAGTTTTGTCCACCGGTTCTACTTTAGGGTGCGCGGGAGTTCGGCCGCCTTGGGCCATAGCTTTCTGTCCGTCCATACTGGCCATCCAGCGGGCAAATAACAGCGCCGTGTTGGGATGAGGCGCGTCCTTAAAAATTGCCGTGGCATTGATCGAAGCAACGCCTTCACTCAGCATATAGTTGAGCGGTGCTCCCTTTTTAATCCTGGTTGGATAATGATGAGAATAACAAGTCAGACAAACGGCTGCTTGCCCGGCGACGAGTAACTCCGCCAATTGGGAATGACCGGAATGAAACTCGACGTTGTTGGCGGCGATCTTTTTCCACAAATTGATGGCCTTCTCGTCGTCTTTAAACTTGTACTTGGCAAATCCCAAAAGCATTTCAAGATCCCGTGGTTCGGCAATCAGCCGGTTTTTCCAGCGCGGATCGGCAAAATCTTCATACTGCTTGGGCTCTTCTTCTTTCTTCACTAGATTGGTGTTCCATGCCGCGATGATGAACTGAAGATCCGAAGCGACCCAGAACGTTCCCTTCATTCCGGCGACATAGTCGGAGGATTCAGGAAGGGTTGTTTCCAGCAATAGCTTCTGATCATGAGCCTGACTGACATTCTCCAACGGCACCTGTAAGACATCCCCTAGAGTCTTGCCGCCGCGCGCCTCGGTGACCGCGCGAGCAACCAATTTATCGGAAGTTGCATCGACATGATTGACTTTGATTCCCGCAAAGCGTTTTTCAAAAACCGGAAGAATCCTGGCGGCATTGATTTGCGCCAACGTGGCGTAGAAATTGAGCGTGCCGCCTTCCTTCAATGCGCTTTTATGAAGCTCATCGAGAGTTTGTGACTGTGCGATCCCGGCGGTTGAGAATAACACCGCCATTACGGCAAAAAGCGCTTGAGTTTTAACTAGCTGGCTAAAAAACCTCTTCATCTAAACGACCTCCTTGCAATCGTGTACAAACGTGAATTTCCGCATGGTTGATATCAGGTTAAAATGCGGAGTCAAGTCAAACAATTGTTAACGAAGCTTGAAAATTTCCTTCCAAATCTTTTCGTACTTCGACCATTCTTTTATTTCTTGGGCGCCAATGGCGTAGATCGATTCCGGCCGGGTTTTTTCCGAAGGTTCAACTTTCGGATGAGCCGGCGTGCGGCCGCCTTCGCTATAGGCTTTCTGTCCCTCCTGGCTCATTGCCCATCTTGCAAATAGCAATGCGGTGTTGGGATGAGGAGCATTTTTGAAGATACCTGTTGCGGAAATGGTACCGATGCCTTCGGCCAGCAGGTAGCCCACCGGAGCGCCTTTTTTGATCCGAGGCGGGAAGTGATGCGAGTAACAGGTGAAGCATGCGGCGCCCTGGCCGGAAACTAGGAATTCTGCTAATTCCGAATGCCCCTTGTGAAACTCAACGCCATTGGCAGCGATCTTTTTCAACAACGCTACAGCCTTCTCATCGCTCTTGTATTTGCGCCGGGCCAAGCCAAT